>NZ_QUGV01000033.1:0-56516 GCF_003479205.1 Parabacteroides sp. AF17-28
AGATATTCCAAGAAAGTTAATGAAGTTCCCCCCCAAGAAATATCGGGTGAGCCAAAAGGCGGGATGGCCGATCCGAAAGATAAAGACATTCCCAATGTGGCAAATGCCGCCCATGCCGCCCGCGATTTGGGGCAGGGATGGAAAGTCAATCCGTATATCCGTATCCAGTCGGGCGAAACTGCTGTACTTGCCGATATAGAAGGACCGGGTGCTATTCAGCATATCTGGATGACTCCTACCGGAAACTGGCGTTTCTCTATCCTCCGTATTTATTGGGATGATGAAAAAGAACCTTCTGTCGAGTGTCCTGTGGGCGATTTCTTCGGAATGGGTTGGGGTGTTTATGCTCCGCTTTCTTCGCTGGCGGTTTGTGTGAATCCCGGAAGTGCCTTCAACTGCTATTGGACCATGCCTTTCCGCCGGAAATGCAAGATTACGATGGAGAATATCAATAAAGAGGAACCGATGACCTTATATTACCAGGTAGACTATACCTTGACGGAGGTTCCGGCGGATGCCGGCTATTTCCATGCCCAATGGCGTCGCTCTAACCCGAATATGACTTCCGACTATACGATTGTCGACGGCATCAAGGGAAAAGGGCAATACGTCGGTGTCTATATGGCTTGGGGCGTCAACAACAACGGTTGGTGGGGCGAAGGCGAAATCAAATTCTTTATGGATGGAGATACCAAATACCCGACGATTTGCGGAACAGGGACGGAAGACTACTTCTGCGGTTCCTATAACTTCGACCGGGAAGGGCAGTATAAGGAATTTTGTACGCCGTATGCCGGTCTGCATCAGGTGATTCGTCCGGACGGGACGTATAAATCACAGGAACGCTTCGGGCTCTACCGCTGGCATATTACCGACCCGGTCCGTTTCGATAAAGATTTACGGGTGACGATCCAGGATTTGGGCTGGCGTCTCGGCGGCCGGTATCTGCCTCAGAAATCGGATATTTCGTCTGTCGTTTTCTGGTACCAGTCCGAACCCCATAATAAATTCCCTACACTCCCGGCCTGGGAAGAGTTGGAAGTAAATTAAGTTTGAATCTTTTCGGCGTTTCGTTTGTTTAAAAAGAACTTGTATCTTTATCTCCGAAATAAATGGAATGCGATGGAATTACGAACAGCAAATGTAACCCGGTATATCATGCCCCTTCGGGAAGGCGGCTCGTTGCCGGCACTGGCGGAAGCGGACGATGAGTTCAAATATGTCGTGAAGTTTCGCGGTGCCGGTCACGGGACGAAAGCGCTGATTGCCGAACTGATAGGCGGCGAGGTTGCCCGTGCGCTTGGTTTCCGCGTGCCCGAACTGGTTTTCCTGGACCTGGACGAGGCATTCGGCCGTACGGAAGGGGATGAGGAGATACAGGATTTGCTGCAAGGCAGTCGCGGACTGAACTTAGGGCTGCATTTCCTGTCAGGCGCTTTGACGTTTGACCCGGTGGTGACGAAGGTCGGTGCGGAACAGGCTTCCCGTATTGTCTGGCTGGATGCGTTCCTGACCAACGTGGACCGCACGTTCCGTAATACCAATATGTTGATGTGGCACAAAGAATTGTGGCTGATCGATCACGGGGCTTCCCTCTATTTCCATTATTCGTGGGTGAACTGGAAGAAACATGCCGTTAGCCCTTTCGTGCAGATAAAAGACCATGTCCTGTTGCCCGAAGCCTCCCGGCTGAAAGAGGCGGATGCCGACATGAAACGTCTGCTGACGGATGAGAGGATACGTGAGATCGTCGCCCTGATCCCGGATGACTGGTTGCATTGGAGCGACAGTCCCGGCAGTCCGGATGAGATAAGAGAAGTCTATTATCAGTTCTTGTGTGAAAGACTGGCCCATTCCGAAACATTTGTAAAAGAAGCGCAGGATGCAAGGAAAACACTTATATGAATATGCCGTGATCCGACTGGTTCCCCGAGTGGAACGGGAGGAGTTTTTCAATGTCGGAATCATTCTGTTCTCAAAGCGGGCGAAATATATCAAAGCGCTTTATAAGGTGGACGAGGACAAGCTGAACCTCTTTTCCTCCGAGCTGGACCGTGAAGCATTGTTCGCCAACCTCCATGTTTTCGATCGAATCTGCTCCGGAGCCAATGACGGCGGCCCGATCGCCTCCCTCGACATCCCGGAACGTTTCCGCTGGCTGACAGCTGTTCGGAGCGCCTCCATCCAAACCTCCCGCCCGCATCCGGGTTTCTCCGACGATCTGGACCAGACGTTGGAGACATTGTTCAGGGAGTTGGTTTTGTAGGGATTGCTTTGCTCGCTTTTTCAAGAACTTTCTCATCCGGCTTGCAGTCGGTATTCATTTGGAGCAGTGCCGTATGCGACTGTTGGACAAATTTAAAATGCAACTTTAAATTTGTCCATTAGTGCCATAATATATACATTTACAGTGTTTTATTATCATATAAACTAAAGTCCCGATAATTATAAAGGCCGTTTATCAAGTCCCTATTGTTTGTTTCTCCATCATAGATAACAGCTGTCCGCTTCACCTGATCACCCAATAAATCCTTGAAGAATTTCAACTGTTTGTAATAATCGCCATTATAACTCTTCCCAGATTTTATCTCGTATGCTTCAAGGTCTAAAGCCTTCATCCGGATTACATCTATTTCCCTTTGTGTCTTATCACGGTAAAAATACAGATGTTCTTCTTTCCCTTTATTGAGCCCTTCTTTCATCATCTCGTTAACGACCATGTTTTCGAACAGCTCTCCCCGCAAAGGGTGTGTTTTTAATTGTTCTTCATTTTCGATACCCAGTAGGAAAGTAGCCAGGCCAGTATCATAAAAATAAAGCTTCGGGGTTTTGGTAAGCCTTTTCCCAATATTGGCATGATAAGGTGATAGCAGGTAAACGGTATAGGATGCGGCCAGGACACTAAGCCAGTTGTTGATTGTCGGCACACTCACGCCGACAGCCACTGACAGGGCCGATGCGTTGAATTCTGTCCCTATCCTTCCGGCACACAGCCGCATGAATGTTTGAAAAGGCATCAGATCCTTTATGTTGATTATGCTCCGTACGTCCCGCTCGATATAGGTTGTGAAATAATTCCGATAGATTATCTCACGCGCAGTTTCGTTCTTCCATACGGCGGGATAGCCGCCATTTAAGATTAGTCGATCTGTATCTGTTTTTTTTCCAGCCTGCTGTAATTCCTTTTGTGACAGTGGCAGCAAAGTAAGGACGGCAGTACGTCCAGCCATCGACTGAGTAACTTTTTCCAATAGCGCAAAGTTGCTACTCCCCGTCACAATAAATTTTCGGTCCATCTTTCCTTGATAGATATCTTCATCGACATTGACTTGGATGTAGGAGAAGATTTCCGGATAATGGTGTGCTTCATCTATGATGGCACCATTAGGATGATTGGTAAAAAAACTTTGTGGATCTTCTTTAATTCTGTTCAGTGTGTCGATCTCTTCGAGATTTACATACGGCAGATCTGGGTACAGTTCACGGCAGATTGTCGTCTTTCCTGATTGCCGGGGGCCAGTCAGGGTTATAACCGGAAAGAAGTCAAAACATCGCTTTATCTCTTCTGACAATGATCTGTATATTAGTTCTTTACTCTGCATTTGGACAAATTTAAAGTGTAAGTTTAAAATTGTCCAAAGATACTCTTTTTTTTAGTATCTCAAATACTATTCATACGGTTTCCTTCGCTCGCTTTTTCAAGAATTTTCTCATCCGGCTTGCAGCCGGTATTCATTAGGAGTAGTGCCGACTACCTTTTTAAATATTCTACTCAAATGATGCGGGTATTTAAAGCCGAGTTCGTAAGCGATTTCACTGATCGTTTTATTGCTTTCGACTAATAACTCTTTCACTTTCTCCATTACAGTCAACTGAATGTATTCCTGTGCGGACTTTCCGGTTTCTTTTTTTATCAAGTCTCCAAAGTAGTTTGGCGAAAGGTGCATTTGTTCGGCACAATACCCGACAGACGGCAATCCGATCGTTTGAGGCTTTTCCGAAGCATAATAGGAATTTAATATCTGTTCAAAATTACCGAGTAAATCCCGGTTGACAATTTCACGGGTAACAAACTGGCGTTCATAAAAACGGACACAGTGATTGAGCAGCGTTTCTATGTTTGAGGCTATAATTTGTTTTGTATGTTTGTCGATCGCGTGTTCCAATTCTTCTTTGATCTCATTAAAACAATTGAGGATGATATGGCGTTCGCGTTCGGACATATGCAAGGCTTCGTTAGATTCGTATGAGAAAAATGTATAATCTTTCATCCTGGGGGCAAGGGGAGTTCCGTATAGCAAATCCGGGTGGAACATCAGCGCGATCCCTTTAGGATTAACCGTTTCTCCTTCGTCATCTATGCCTGCCACCTGCCCTGGGGAAATGAAGACCAATGTGCCGTCCTGATAATCGTATTTATTACGGCCATATTGTAATGTCCCACATGTAAGTTCTTTATAAATCACACAGTAGAATCCGAAGTTTTTCCGGCAATGTTTGATTGACTTCAGTTTGGAAAAGTCTGTTATGCTGACAAGGGGATGCAAAGTTTCCGCACCCAACAGCAAGTTATATTCCTGAATAGTCTCTAACTTTATAATACTTCCCATGACCCGTATTGTTTACTTTGTTACAAAAGTAATGATTTTGTATGGTAAATAATTAACGCATATCATAGAATCAGTAATTAAGGTTAGCGAATCAGTGATTTGTGTTTGCCGGTTGATAAATAGCCTTGTACGATCAGTGAATAGTGTTATCATATCCGTAATCTGTCTATTGTCCTGCTTTGTCACTCCCTTTAAATTTGCATTATTGAAATCAACATCAAAATAAAAAGGATCGGTTATGAAGAAATGTTTAATCCTCAAATTAGTTTTTATAATGACACTAAGTCAAAGTCTTGCTGTTTTACCGGCACAGAACAATCCTTTCGGATTGGTTTATGAAAATGCGCTCAAAGAAAATATCGAAGGCCGGGTGAATATCCATCCTGTTACTTACCGGTTGCATGACATAGAGATTGCAGCCAATGTGTATGTGCCTGCCGGTTATGATCCTGCAAACAAATATGCGGCAATAGTTGTGGCACATCCGAACGGGGGAGTGAAAGAACAGGTTGCCGGGCTTTATGCACAGCGGCTGGCGGAGAAAGGATATATTACTTTAGTGGCGGATGCCTCTTATCAGGGAGCGAGCGGAGGTGAGCCGCGTAATGTGGACAAACCGGCCAATCGTATTGAAGACATTCACGGCATGGTCGATTATATGAGCCATTATCCGGGTGTCGATGCGAAACGGATCGGTATTCTCGGCATATGCGGCGGTGGCGGATATACCTTGGGCGCTGCCCAATCGGATAAACGTTTGAAAGCTGTAGCGACTTTGAGTATGTTTAATTCCGGTAAAGTCAGGCGGGACGGATTTATGGGCTCCCAGGTTTCAACCATTCAGGAAAGGTTGAAACAAGCCACAGATGCCCGTGCGCGGGAAATGGCAGGCGGGGAAGTGCAATATACGGGAGATTCCAAACTGACAGACGAACAGATCGCAAAACTGCCGTTCGATTTGTATCGCGAAGGGTTTATCTATTATGGCAAAACCCATGCTCATTCCAATTCCACTTTCAGATATACGGTCAGCAGCCTGCTCGATCTGATGACGTGGGATGCTACCTCTAATATCGATTTGATCGGTCAGCCGTTACTTATGCTGGCAGGTAGCAAGGCCGATACCTACTATATGACTGAGGAGGCTTTCCATAGAGCAACCGGAACAGCGGACAAAGAATTGTTCCTTATTTCCGGTGCGACTCATATTCAGACTTACTATGTCCCTGAATACGTAGACCAGGCAGTAAATAAACTGGTGGAATTTTTTGCTAAAAGATTGCTCTATGCGGAGCATACGGTAGGAACTTTTGAACAGCCGTTTCCACTGGGCGAGAAATTGCTTGAAAACAAAAACTTTACCGGACAAGCTTATCTTGCCTCGATCAGTATGGACAAAGGGCTGAATGTTCCGATGGCGAATGTGACATTTGAGCCGGGTTGCCGAAACAGTTGGCATAGTCATTCCGGCGGACAAATACTGATAGCAACGGCCGGTATCGGTTATTATCAGGAAAAGGGGCGGCCTGCTCGTAGATTATTTCCGGGTGATGTGGTTGAGATAGCATCGGATGTCGAACATTGGCATGGCGCAGCTCCCGACAGTTGGTTTGCCCATATTGCTATCAGGTGTAATCCGCAGAATAATGAGGTCAAATGGCTTGATCCGGTGAAAGACAGTGACTATTTCGCGGCAGCCAGACAGAGTGTATCTATTAAGTAATCTGATTGAAAAATAAAATATAGCTGAAATATGAAAAAGTGTATTGAGACAATATTGCTATCGGTCACTGTCGCGATGGTATCAGCTCAGGAACCTGTTGTGATAGAGAAACAAGGCCATTTCTCTGTGGCAGGAAAAACGATTCAACGTGAAGGTGAATATGACAACTCCAAGTTTGTCGGATGGGCAACGCAAGAAGAGAAGGGGCAAAGCTACCGGGCAGACCATGCTTTTGTCCACTACCAGATACCCGTGCAGCCCAAAAAGCTTCCGCTTGTCTTTATTCATGGCTATGGCGGCTCCGGTGTTTGCTGGGAGATGACTCCTGATGGACGGGACGGATTCTCCACTTTGATGCTGCGCAAGCATTACAGCACTTATGTGATGGATCTTCCCGGGCGTGGTCATGCCGGAAGAACTTCTGCGACAACGACGGTAAAACCGGTTGCCGACGAGATGTTCTGGTTCGATATATGGCGTATAGGCGTATGGCCCGATTATAACAAGGGCGTACAGTTTCCTACGGATTCCGTATCCTTGTCACAATTCTTCCGTGAAATGACACCAGACCTGAGTGACCACCGGCAAGATGTGACAGCGATCGATGCATTGACGGAACGAATAGGTAAAAACATCCTGGTAACACATTCGGCAGGAGGCTTTCCCGGTTGGATGGCCGCCATGCAAAATCAGAAGGTTAAGGGCGTTGTTGCGTATGAACCGGGCGGATATGTATTCCCGGAAGGTGAGGTTCCTGCCCCGATTGAAGGACTCACCGGTGGAGTGCAGGGAATACCTGTACCCCTGGAGCAGTTTATGAAACTGACTCAAATCCCTATAGTCATGTACTTTGGAGACTATATTCCTGAAACACCCTCGGAAAAACTGGGTGATGAGAACTGGCGTGTACGTCTTCAGATGGGACGTAAATTTGTAGAAGCTATCAACCGGCATGGGGGAAATGCCACTTTGGTGGAGTTACCCAAGATCGGGATTTATGGTAATACTCATTTTTTGATGCAAGACCTGAACAATACTCAGCTTGCCGATTTGTTAGAACAGTGGCTTGATGTTTTGGTGGGGCAGACTCAGACCATGACGAAAGCCTTTTCTTCTACTGAACAGGAGCTGATTGATATCTCGAATGCTAAATGGCAATGGATGTCCGAAAAGAATGTGGATAAACTGGAATCATTATTCCATGAGAATGCCATGTTTGTCCACATGGGCGGATCTTGGGGGAAAGAAGCTGAATTAGAAACTATTAAAGGTGGTTTTATCCATTATAAACATACCGATATCCATGATGTTTCGGTGAAATTTACTGCTAATACTGGCATTGTTTACAGTAACATTCATCTAACCTCCATGGTGGCAGGCAATGAAGTGACTTTTCCTTTCATGGTAACGGAAGTTTTTGTGAAAGAAAATGGGAATTGGCAACTTGGCAGTCTGGTTTTTACACGGCTTTTGGAAAGAACAGAGAATCAGTAAATATTTAATTCTCCTATATCTGATTTTCGGAGGCTTATTGTATAAAACGTATTTTTCCGACTCGGACGGCCGCCGAAACTAAACAAATGTTAATCCACTTTTCAGACGTCAAAAATGCCCTTTTTCTCCTTTTTCGGGAGTTTTTCGCCATTGCGACCGTCCTCTTTGCCATTGCGACCGTCTTAATCTTCGCGAGGTGCCGAGTGCATCACCCATGAGGACGGTCGTAATGGCGATGACGACCGTCTTCTTTTGAAAAACGACCGTCTTCACTGCAAAAAAGCCCCTAAATTTCCTTGGGATATTTGGAACGCCGTCCGTTTTATTTTCAAATATTCGATTCTCCGGGAGTTAAGGTTTATCACTTTTCCAGCGTTTCCGCTTTCCTGCAATCAAATTGCACACTTTTCGGGATGGACTCGGCAGCTCGTTCCGTCCGGTGTCAGCCGGAAAGGTTAAAAACGAGAAAAGAGACACTTCAAAATGGTTCAAGATTTTGGTCGAAATAGAAAAATGGGGAAAAAGAGGGTTATTGTAATTTCTCGATACAAAAATGTATGTATTGTCATCTGCGTACCATGGTCCGCAATAAGGAATGGTGCGTAGAATTGTGACAAGCAGATCGGGCAGATGTTTTTGTAAGGAAAGAGTGTTTGAATTGTTAAATTTAGCAGAATTTGCACGTATTCTGTATAGTTTTAAAGTGTCTAACACTTTTTGGCAAAATACTTGTTGCGGCTTAACATATATTGTCCGTAAAAGGCTTGACAAACGGGCTTTACAGGTGTATCTTTGCAATGTGGTTTTTTCATAATAGTATTAGATTTAAGGTTAACAAAGTTGGTTAGGGGTTGTCGGGATGACAATCCTTAATTTTTTTATATACCTCCCACTTTCGCTTCCAATCAAATATTCATGTTTTTGTAGTACTTTTTGTGGTAGGAGACTGGCAGAAAAGTCTTACTTTTAAGCCCTGTATCGAGATTGAATATCAATAAATATAAAGATCATGAAAGCTATACCTTTAATTCTTGCACTTTTCATCGGGCTTTTCTTGCCAGCCGGGAATCTGTCAGCTCAAAATCCTCATTATATTCCGGTAAAAGACAGCCGGGATCTGCATGCTTATTTCCGGTATGCGCCGGATCGGCCGATTGTGATCAGCGGGCATCGCGGCGGGATGCTGGATGGTTATCCGGAGAACTGCATCGAGTCTTTTGAGAAGACTTTGTCTTATATGGAGTCTTTCTTTGAGATAGACCCGCGTTTGACGAAGGACGGGGTGATCGTCCTGATGCATGACGAAACCATTGACCGGACAACGACCGGAAAGGGAAAAGTGTCGGATTATACCTATGCGGAATTGCAGCAGTTCAATCTGGTGGACCGGAACGGGAATGTGACCGCTTTCAAGATTCCTACCTTGAAAGAATGTCTTGAATGGAGCAAGGGCAAAACAATCCTAAACCTGGATATCAAAGATGTCCCGTTGGATATAATGGCTGATTTTATCGAGAAAGAGAATCCGGTGAATGTCATGTACACGGTTCATAATGCCGAACAGGCCCGTTACTACCTGGACCGGGAGCCTGAAGCAACGTTCTCTTGCTGGTGCAAGAATATGGAGGAGTTCGGAAAATACGAAAAAGCAGGCATTCCCTGGAAACAGGTAATGGCGTATGTCGGCCTGAAGATGAAGCCGGAAGAGCAGGCGTTGTATGATGCCTTGCATCGTAACGGTGTGATGTGCATGATTTCAGTTGCTCCGACACATGACCGGGGGAAGACGGAGGCGGAAAAGATTGCCGGTTATAAAACGGAGATCGGGACGCATCCGGATGTGATCGAAACGGATTATCCGTACCTGTTTCAAGGGTTAGATTTAACAAAATAGAGTGGTTTTGAAGACTCTTTAGGGGCGTTTAGAATCTTTTTGCTATTGATAGGCCTTGATTTAACAAGTATTAGCGGTAAAATGCTTGACAAATGGTCAAAACAGGCGTATCTTTGCAATGTGGTTTTTTCATAATAGTATTAGATTTAAGGTTAACAAAGTTGGTTAGGGGTTGTCGTGAGACAGCCTTTAATTGTTTATAGGGGTTTCGTTTCTATTTTACCTGATGAAAATAGTGCCCGGTTAGGGCAGTTTGTAGATATTTCCCGGCAGCGTTTTTATCTTTCCGTTTATTTCCAGTTCGAACAGCAGCGTCGTGAGTTGATAGACCGGCATATCCAATGCCAGGGCAAGCTGGTTGATATGCATCTCCTTTTCTTTTTGCATGATTCTCAGAATCGGGTTTTGTTCGGCCAACGGCTCCTGATCGGAAAAGAACAGTTCCGCTTGCACAGGTGTTACCGGTTCTTGCACGTCCCAGCAAAGAGCGGAGATCAGGTCGGCGGCAGAAGTAATCAATCCGGCTTTGTTCTGTCGGATCAGGTTGTTGCAGCCTTTGGAATGGCTGTCGCCGACGCGCCCCGGAAAGCTGTAAACGTCCCGGCCATACGAGAAGGCGATATCTGCCGTCACTAAGGAACCGCCTTTTTCGGCTGATTCGACGACAATTGTACAATCCGACATACCGGCTACAATCCGGTTCCGGCGAAGGAAATTAGGACGATCCGGCTCCGTTCCGCTGGGGAAATCGGTCAACAGACCTCCGCATTCCAGCATTTCGACAGCCGTAGAGCGATGGCTGGACGGATAAATACGATCCAAGCCGTGTGCCAATACGCCGACAGTCGGCAATTGGTTTCGAAGGGCGCTCCGGTGGGCACAGATATCGATGCCGTAGGCCAATCCGCTGACGATTAATAAATCGGGGATAATTTGGGAGAGGTCTTTCAGAAGCGATTCGGTGAGTTCCCTGCCGTATTCGGTGGCATTGCGCGTTCCGACAATGCTGATGATCCGCGTTGCATCCAGATTGGTATTTCCCTTGAAATAGAAGAGGACGGGAGCGTCCGGACATTCCCTGAGGCGAGCCGGATAGTTCGCATCGGCCAGGAAGTAGCAGGAAATATGGTTCTTTTCGATAAAGACCGCCTCTTTTTCCGCCCGTTGCAGTACTTCCGGGCGTTTGATTTCGGCAGCTAAGACGCTGCCGATACCCGGGATTCTCTCTAACAACTGTTGCTTTTCAGCGAACACAGCCTCTGCTTCTCCCAATGTTTGCAGGAGATGGCGCGCCAGGATGTCTCCCACGCCGTTGATCATAGTAAGGCCGATTTGGTAAATCTGTTTTTCTGTCATGTATGTTCTATTCTTTTTAGCATTTCATCGAAATATTCGCCGCGTGTCAGTTTCCCGTTTTCTACGATTACTGATTCTACGATCCCTTTTGTTGCCAACGCATTGTCGGAAGCCCGGTAAATGTCCTGTTCGAAAACCAGTTTGACGCCTTTCTTATACACGTTGAGGCAGGAGATGTAGCTGTCGCCGCTTTTCAGGGAAGTTTTATACTGGATTTCTACCCGCGAAACGAATCCGTCCACTCCTTTCTCATGCATCTTTCCAAAGTTCTCGCCGAGCGATTCTAAGAATTCATGACGGGTATGCTCCATATAATGCTGGTAGTTGGAGTTGTTGACAACTCCCTGCAAGTCACATTCGTAGTCGCGGACTTTGTCTGTCAGTTTAAAGAGATATTCTTTCATTATTCAAACGATTTTTCGAGTTGAACTTTTTCCATTTTATATAGCCGGTCGGACGGGCGGATCTTCTCGTTTACCTTGAAGGAGAAACGTTCGCCCTTGACGGTTTGTTCTACCGGTTTGAGCTCTACGCGGATCTCGTCTATCGTCTGCATAACAGCGCCTGTAGTCGGTCCGGTAATCAGGATTTCATCGCCTGCTTGCAAAGTTCCGGACTCCATTTCAAATTCGGCCACGCCGATCTTGTCGAAGTATTTGATCCCTTTGGCGACATAAACTTTCTTCTTGGTCGAGCCGGAACCGTATTTGCTGCTCCATTCGCCTAAGCGTTGTCCTAAGTAATAGCCGTCCCAGAAACCCCGGTTGAACACGCTGCTGAGGCGTTCGTCCCAGGCGGCGACCTTTTCTTCTGTGAAAGTGCCGTTGCAGTAAGCGCGTACGGCTTCTTTATAGCATTCCGTTACGAGGCGCACATATTCCGGTCCGCGTGCACGCCCTTCTATCTTGAACACCCGCACGCCTGCATCCATCATTTTATTCATAAAATGGATTGTTTTCAGGTCTTTGGGCGACATGATATATTGGTTTTCGATATCCAGTTCGATGTTGCTGTCTTTATCTTTTACCGTATAGGCGCGGCGGCAAATCTGCATGCAGGCTCCCCGGTTGGCGGAAGCGTTCATCTCGTGCAGGCTCAGGTAGCATTTGCCGGAGACGGCCATACAGAGGGCGCCGTGGGCGAACATCTCGATACGGATCAGTTCTCCTTTCGGGCCTTTGATCTGTTGCTCGACGATCTGGCGGTATATTTCGTGCACCTGTTTCAGGTTCAGCTCGCGTGCCAGCACGACCACGTCGGCAAAGCGGGCATAGAATTTCAGGGCTTCTGCGTTCGAGATATTGAGTTGCGTGGAAAGGTGCACTTCCTGTCCGATGCTGTCGGCATAATTCATGGCGGCCACATCGGCTGCGATGATGGCGGAAACCTCTGCCGCTTTGGCTGCATCGATGATCTCGCGCATCAACGGCAGGTCTTCTCCGTAGATTACCGTGTTTACGGTCAGGTAGCTCTTGATGCCGTGCTCGCGGCAAATGGCTACGATCTTACGCAAATCGTCTGTCGTAAAGTTATTGGAAGAGCGCGAACGCATGTTCAGCCCTTCGATACCGAAGTAAATAGAGTCGGCTCCTCCCTGGATAGCCGCCATCAGCGATTCGTACGAACCGACGGGCGCCATTATTTCAAAATCTTTCTCGTTCAAGTTATTATACATTTACAGATTACTCTTGCAAAGGTAGGAATAATATCCGAGAAGATGTGCATTTGCATCCGTCTCCGGTTCCATGGGCATGCAACTTTAGTTTCATGGGCATGAAATAGTTTTTCCATGCCCATGGAATTTTTGGCGGATGCCCGGGGCTGTTTATGCGGATCAGCGTAAATGGTAAATTGTGACGAGAGGATTCGAGTCTTCGGTTATCTTTTGCAGGACCGGGTGTTGCTTCAGCTCCGGATATTTCTCTTTCAGGTATTCGATCTCTACGGCGGTGTTGAGTTGTACCATCAGTTTTTTACCCGGATAGGAATAATACGGCCAGACAGGAAGGCCGCCGTCTGTCTCGTTATGGATGCCGATACCCGTCAGAATCCGGTTATGTTTAAACAGTTCCATGGCATCGATTGAAGATTTTTCGTGGCATACCGCTCCGGTTTCCTTGTCCAGACTGAATAGATGGAATTGTGACTGGTTGTCGGCTTCGAAGCATTTGACAATGTAGCGGCGCGGAGTCTCGAAGAAGCGGGATATCCAGTATTTCCCGTCAACGATCGCACCCGGTTCGGAACGTACCATCTTCTGTTCGTCGGCGGAAAAGCCGAAATCGATGCGGAAGGCAGGATGAATGCCGTCCATTCCCAAGTTCCAGACCGTATCGATGCCGGCAGAATAGCAAAGCATGCCGCCTGTGCCTCCGTTAAAGCTCCACTCTCCCAGCAAAGTTTCCTTTAATGGCAATAGTTCCATGTTTCCGACAGTCTGACGGATCGCAACCGTGTCGTCTGTCGCCAGGTTGAAAACGCCGAGACTGAATATGCCTGGCGTATCCATCGGGATGCTTTCGCGGCCCATTTCGGCCATCGTGTTGGGACCGATGCAATATTGCCAGAGATAGGGGCGCAGTGTATTTACCTTTTTAATAAACTCGCCGTCAAAAGAGTAGAAAGAGGTGGAAAAAAATTCGCTGACGCACAGCAATCGGTTCTCGTCGTCGACCGAGAGCGAGACGATCTGTGCCGTTTCTCCCGGTCCGTTTCCGGTTTTTGCGACGCTGCGGACAAAGTGTCCTTTGCGGTCGAACTGCAAAATACCGTCCTGGCGGGTGGAATAGATAAAGACATAATCGTCGGAAACAGCCAAATCCAGTATCTCGGCGATCAGGGATTCGTCTGTCAGTTCCAACGGAACATATTCGATTGATTTTATCTCGTCTGAAATCTCTACCCGGTCTGATGCAAAATTAGGGTTCGTCAGATCGAGTACCGGCAATTTATCGACGGAATTTTTCGATCCGCATCCGGTCAAAGCAACAACGGCTATCAGCCAAAACAACATCTTTTTCATACGCTTTTTTCGGGCAAAAGTAGGAGTAACGGTTTTTCTGGCGGTTTCACATCAGTTCACATCTGCTTAAAAATCACGAATAAAGGCGTCGCATTGTTCCGGCGTTCCCTTTTCACCTGTCGTTTTCTGATACAGGCGGACGCGTCGCATCGAAATGGCCTGGTTGGTGCAACAGAGCAACATGGCGGCTGTAGAGGGCGGAACTTCCATTTTGATCAGACAACACATCCGCCATTCCTGTTCGCTTAGCTTCGGAATCTTTCTTTTCAGCCGTTCGCGAAACTCCGGATAGGCCCGGTTGAAGGC
Organism: Parabacteroides sp. AF17-28; assembly: GCF_003479205.1. Classification (NCBI taxonomy): domain Bacteria; kingdom Pseudomonadati; phylum Bacteroidota; class Bacteroidia; order Bacteroidales; family Tannerellaceae; genus Parabacteroides; species Parabacteroides sp. AF17-28. The sequence continues at coordinate 14,406 of NZ_QUGV01000033.1, forward strand.
TTGCAGCAATTCTTCCCAGTCCTTAGGCGTCGGTTTCCATTCTTCTTTTCTGTGGAAACGGAGATAAATCTCGGAAGAGAGGAAATCTGTTTCGGACAAACTATCAACCGTCTTTTTCAGCCGGTAGCGGGAATAGCCCCAGGCTCCCGTTCCGCAAGACACTAAGAGGGCGATCCAGACGTACATCTGTCCCTGTTGTGTCTTTTGCGAGTCGGATAAACGCGCTTCCCATTCTTTCTGTTCCGAGGTGCGGAGAAGTTGGGTGACTTGGTTTTGTTCCATTTCTTTGCGCAAGGCGTCCTGATAATGCAGATAGCTTTTATGATAAAAGTCCGCTTGCAGGCTGTCTCCACGACTTTGGGCAATCCGTGACAAAGCTGCATAGAGATGCGGATGTGAAGGGGGAAGCTTGCTTAAATTCTTTTCCGCTTCCTTCAGTTGTCCCTGGCTGATTTGCAGGTCGGCGAGGGCCAGATAGAGTTCCGCTTTCTCTCCTTGGGAACGTGTTTGTTCCAGCTCTGTTTTCAGAATGGCTTCCGCCTCTTCCTGTTTTCCTGTTTGCTGTAATATTTGGGCTTGCCTGATCCGGCAACCGGCTTTTTGGTAGTAGTGAAAGGCGCTGTCTGTTTGTCCGGATAAGGCATAAATATCGGCCATCTCCCGGTAAAGAGCTATCCGCAGGGAGTCGCAGGCTGTCCTTTCGGCATAAGCCAATGCTGTCTTTTCGCTTTGCAGCGCTTTTGGTTTGAGAGACTGGTTCCGGTAAATCTTTCCCGTTTCCAGATAGGCGAGGGAAAGGGCTGTGCTGTCCTTTTCTTTTTCCGCTTGCCTGATCGCTTGCCGGTAGGTTTCCAATGCCGGAAGATATTGCAGCTGTTCCTTATAGAAGGCCGCTTGCCGGAGAAGTGTCCCGGTTGTTGCAATATCTTCCCGGCCGGTTGGCGTACAGGCCACGAGAAGACAGGCGAAAATGACCAGCCTTATTTTATGTATCATCGTATTCCTTGTTTTGAAAGGGTAAAGATAATACATTCCTCAAGAATAAGGATTTATTATTTCTTCTGTATCACATATTTCACGCCATCCAGTTTGATTCTGTCTTTCAGAAACTTTTCAACTCCTTCAAGCACTCCGTCCGGAGTCCATTTGTAGGTGGTGATGGTGACAGTTGAAATATCGTCGGAATAGATTTTATCCAGTCGTTCGTTTATCTTTTCACCTGTCTCGAGAAAACGTTTGTAAACGATTATTCCTTCCTCTTTCTTTCCGCTTTTGTAATTTAGGGTGACGTAAGCATCCGGTGCAGGAGGTGGCGGCGGCGGGGTTGGCAGTGCATTCCCGTTGTCATCATATCCCTGCGCTTTCGTAATATTACATTTAATATTGTTCCTGTCGAATAAATCCTTCATTTTCTCCAAATAGCTCATAGGCACTTTGGGAGTATGCGGACAGATAATTACTTTGGTTGCAGCGGCGAACCTTCCGTTTTTTATCGCTTTCTCTGCAATTCCCAATGCTTTTTGTTCCCCGACACCATAGATGGATATGCCGTCTATCACTTCCTTTCCCTCATTATTATTCTTGGTAAAAGACAGATAGACATTGTAATCATCTTGGATATCTTTCTGTAAATTCGTACTTTTGCTTGCTGTAGGCAAGGGCTCTTCGTTAACCTGTTCTATGACTGCCGGAGCAGGAGTTTGAACAGGCGTCACTACCGTTTCCGTACGGGCGAATGCACTTAAGGCCGCAAGGCCTGCCGGGACCAGGAGCGCGAGCTTCAACCGGGCCCAATTGTTCGATTTCTTTTTTAACATCATAGTAATACGTTTTTTAATTTTACTGTGGTTAAAGCTGTTGGCAAGAGTGTAGAGGCTGGAGCCGACAGCTTTTTTCACGAGTAACAGTTGATATTTTGTTGCATCGATGCCTTGATTGAGTACGCCTTTGTCTGCCTGGTATTCGTGTATGTCCCGCAGTTCCCTTTTGAGCAACCATACTGCCGGGTTACACCATTGCAAGAGAATGATCATTTCCATATAGAGCAAATCGGCCGAATGGTTATAACGGAGATGCATTTTCTCGTGTGTGAGAATTTCTTCCGGATGGTTCCGGTAGTCGTCCCCGGAAAGAAAGATGTAGCGTCCCCAGCTGAAGGGGGAAATGGGATCGGCTATCAGGACTAACGTATATTTCCCGTCTTTCTGTTTCTTCCCTTTTTGCATCAGTTGATACATTTTCCGGAATGAAAGGACAGTCGTGGACAGGCATACGCAACAACCTGTCAGATAAGCGATACCGATAAACTTTATCCAGGGAATAGCGGCGTTGTCTGTTGGAGTAACTGTCGCTGTTGTTCCATTTTCCTGAATGGGCGTTGTGTTTATCTCTTCTTTCAGGAAAACCGTTTCCAACTGGCTAACCGGTTGGCTGAGCGGAAGAGGTTGCGTGGTGGTAATCCTGCAAAACGGTAGCAGCATGCAAACGCCTGTTCCCGCCAGCAATATCCAACGGTTGAACCGGAAAAAGGTATCGTTGCTGAACAGCGCCTTGAAACAGACGTAGAACACGGCCAGGCAAATGCCGGATTTCAGTATGTATAGAAGAAAGGCTTCCATAAGCGTTGGTTTTATTATTTGTTCTTGATCTGCCGGATCAGCTCCTGCAATTCGTCTACCGTGAGCGCTTCTTCCTCGATCAGAGTAGAGACGACACGCGTATAGGAATTGTCGTAATATTTGCCGATCACTTGTTTCAGCGAGTTCCGCCGGTATTCGTCTTCCGATACCAGCGCGTAATACTGGTGCGTATTGCCGTACACCTTGTATCCGATATATCCTTTTTCTTCTAACGAACGGACAATTGTCGACAAGGTGTTGTAATGCGGTTTGGGCTCTTCCTGCAAGTCGAGTAATTCCCGTACGAACAGCGGGCCTTTTGCCCAGAAGTAACCTAATATCTCTTCTTCTTTTGTTGTTAATCTGACCATAATCTGTTTCTTATTAGCGGAATGCACAAATATAACTATATTATTTAGTAATACAACTATATTGTATAGTTATTTTACTATATTTCTTAGTAGATATCCTTTCCCCTCTGTTTTTGGCAGAAAATCAGTACCTTTGCATACGTATATTAAGATATAAGATGAAAATAGGAACAATAGATTTAGGTCAACATCCCGTCTTCCTGGCGCCAATGGAAGATGTTACAGATATTTCTTTCCGATTGATGTGCAAACGTTTTGGTGCGGATATGGTGTACACCGAATTTGTTTCGGCAGATGCTTTGATCCGCAGTGTCAACAAGACGCAGCAGAAGTTGAATGTGGCTGACGAAGAGCGTCCGGTTGCTATCCAGATTTACGGGCGCGATGTCCCGACGATGGTGGAAGCGGCGCAAATCTGTGAAGCGGCGCGGCCGGATATTCTCGATATTAATTTCGGTTGTCCGGTGAAACGTGTGGCCGGAAAAGGAGCAGGAGCCGGAATGCTCCGTAATATTCCGCTGATGCTGGATATCACGCGTGAAGTGGTAAAAGCTGTTAAACTTCCCGTTACGGTGAAAACCCGTCTCGGATGGGATGCTGACAACAAGATTATTGTCGATCTGGCCGAACAGTTGCAAGATTGCGGTATTGCCGCTCTTTCCATACACGGACGTACACGGGCGCAGATGTACACGGGCGAGGCGGATTGGACACTGATCGGCGAAGTCAAGAACAATCCCCGGATGCATATTCCTATTATAGGAAATGGCGATGTCACTTCTGCCGAGATATGCAAACAACGTTTTGAGCAGTATGGTGTGGATGCCGTGATGATTGGCCGGGGCAGTATCGGTCGTCCCTGGATTTTCCGGGAGGTGAAACATTTTCTGAATACAGGCGAATTACTTCCTGCCGAGTCTTTTTCCTGGTATCTCGACATATTGAAAAAACAGGTCATACAAAGTGTCGAACGCTTGGATGAACGACGGGGCATTTTGCATATCCGCCGCCATCTGGCTGCTACTCCGTTGTTTAAAGGTATTGCGGATTTCAAGCAGACGCGCGTTGCAATGTTGCGGGCGGAGACGGTGGAAGATCTGTTCGGTATTCTGGATTCCATCCCTGAACGCTATTCGATCTGAATGGGGAGTCCGGGAGACTTTCCTCTGCCGGAACAGGCTGTTTATTGATATTATAATAGTGTGAAATCGCGCACAATGTCAATTTTAAAAGGAAAAATGACAAATTTGCAATAAATTGTAACTAAAGACTCTTGCATTTATAATAAATATAGTTTATATTTGCAGTGAGTTTTTTTCATAGTATTTTAGATCTAAGGTTAACAAAAAGTCTTTGCGGGGAGGGGATCGAGAGATTGTTTCGCTGGAAAGCAGCAAAAAGGCCGCATCCTATTATATGGAGTGCGGCTTTTTTGTGGACATAAAATAAAGAAAGCCCGTTGCGATAAGCAACGGGCTTTTTCTATATACATATATAATGTATTAGTCTTTCAATTTCGCACAAATAAATTCGCGGTTCAGGCGGGCGATGTTGCTGACAGAGATGTTCTTCGGACATTCCATTTCGCAAGCGCGGGTGTTGGTACAGTTACCGAAGCCCAGTTCGTCCATTTTGGCGACCATTGCTTTCGCACGGCGGGCAGCTTCCACTTTACCCTGCGGCAACAGAGCCAACTGGCTGACCTTAGCAGAAACGAACAGCATAGCCGAACCGTTCTTACAAGCAGCGGCACAAGCGCCACAACCGATACAAGCAGCAGCATCCATAGCCAAATCAGCATCAGCCTTAGGGATAGCAATTGCATTTGCATCAGGCACACCACCTGTGTTTACAGATACGAAACCACCTGCCTGGATAATTTTATCGTAAGCATAACGGTCTACCATCAAGTCGCGGATTACCGGGAAACCGGCTGAACGCCACGGTTCGATTGTGATTGTTTCGCCATCGTTGAAACGACGCATATAGAGCTGGCAAGTAGTAGCACCGGTTGCCGGTCCGTGCGGGTGTCCGTTTACATACAATGAACACATACCGCAGATACCTTCACGGCAGTCGTGATCGAAAACTACAGGGTCTTTACCTTCGTTAATCAGTTGTTCGTTCAGGATATCCAGCATTTCCAGGAAAGATGTGCCCTGGTTAATGTTTTTCAGCTGGTAAGTTTCGAACTGTCCTTTTTCTTTCGGACCTTTCTGACGCCAGACTTTAAGTGTGATATTTATATCTTTATCCATGATTCTAATTTTTGAAAATTGTTACTTCTTGTAGTTACGTGTCTGAGGTACTACGAATTCATAATTCAAATCTTCCTTCAGCATAACAGGATCTTTGTCTTCACCCTGATATTCCCAGCAAGATACATACATAAATTTATCATCATGACGAAGAGCTTCACCTTCTTCTGTCTGATGTTCAGTACGGAAGTGACCACCACAAGACTCAGCACGATCCAATGCATCGTGAGCCATCAGTGTACCGATCTCGATAAAGTCTGCCAGACGCAATGCTTTTTCCAATTCCACGTTCAGGTCTTCTGCCTGTCCCGGAATATGTACATTTGTCCAGAATTCCTTTTTCAGGTCTTTCAGTTTCTGGATAGCTTCTTTCAAACCTTCGGCATCGCGGGCCATACCGATGTATTCCCACATGATGTGACCCAGTTTCTTATGGATAGAATCGACAGATTCTTTACCCTTGATGCTCATCAATTTCTGGATACGGTCTTTGATAGCCTTTTCAGAAGCTGCGAACTCAGGCAGGTCGGTACTGAAACGCGGAACCTGGATCTGGTCGGACAGATAGTTCTGGATCGTATAAGGCAATACGAAGTAACCGTCGGCCAAACCTTGCATCAAAGCGGATGCACCCAGACGGTTAGCACCGTGATCAGAGAAGTTGGCTTCACCGATAGCGAACAGACCCGGAATGGATGTCTGCAATTCGTAGTCTACCCACAGACCACCCATGGAGTAGTGCAGAGCCGGATAGATCATCATCGGAGTTTCATATGGATCGTCGTTGGTAATTTCTTCGTACATATCGAACAAGTTACCATATTTTGCTTTTACAACATCTTTACCCAAGCGGTTGATAGCGTCGGAGAAGTCGAGGAATACAGCCAGACCCGTGTTGTTCACACCGAAACCGGCGTCGCAACGTTCTTTGGCGGCACGTGAAGCTACGTCACGCGGAACCAGGTTACCGAATGCCGGATAACGGCGTTCCAGATAGTAGTCACGGTCTTCTTCGGGGATATCTTTCCCTTTCTTCGTTCCGGCCTGTAATGCTTTTGCATCTTCCAGCTTTTTCGGTACCCAGATACGACCGTCGTTACGCAGTGATTCGGACATCAATGTCAGCTTGGACTGGTAATCGCCGTGTACAGGAACACAAGTCGGGTGAATCTGTACCATACAGGGGTTAGCGAAATAAGCGCCCTTCTTGTAGCACTGCCATGCAGCAGAACCGTTGGAAGCCATTGCGTTGGTAGACAGGAAGAATGTATTTACATAACCACCTGTTGCAACCACTACGGCATGAGCGGAGAAACGTTCGATCTTACCGGTGATCAGGTTGCGTGCGATGATACCGCGGGCGCGGCCGTCGATCTTGACAACGTCCAACATTTCGTGGCGGGTGTACATCTTCACTTTGTTCAGACCGATCATGCGGCTCAAAGCGGAGTAAGCACCCAGCAGCAACTGCTGTCCCGTCTGACCGCGGGCATAGAACGTACGCGATACCTGAGCACCACCGAATGAACGGTTGTCCAACAGACCGCCGTATTCGCGGGCAAAAGGAACGCCTTGTGCTACGCACTGGTCGATGATAGAGTTGGAAACTTCTGCTAAGCGATAAACATTAGCTTCGCGGGCACGATAGTCACCACCTTTGATTGTATCGTAGAACAGACGGTAAACAGAGTCGCCGTCATTCTGATAGTTCTTTGCAGCATTGATACCGCCCTGTGCAGCGATCGAGTGTGCACGACGGGGAGAGTCCTGGATACAGAAGTTCAATACGTTGAATCCCATTTCTGCCAAAGAAGCGGCAGCAGATGCTCCAGCCAGACCTGTACCTACAACGATTACATCCAGACGACGCTTGTTAGCGGGGTTCACCAGTTTCTGGTGATCTTTATAATTTTTCCACTTCTCAGCCAACGGGCCTTGAGGAATTTTAGAATCTATTTGAGTCATAATGATTTATTTTCAATTGAAGATTTAAACCTAAATTAAGCACCTACACCATTCAGGAAGAAAATAATTGTAATAACAGCGAACAAGCCACAAATGATAGTAGCTACCCACTTAGAAATGCATTCCCAACGGTTTAACCAGATTGTATTGTTCCAACCGATAGTGTGAATAGCGGACCAGAAACCATGAGTCAGGTGGAACCACAATGCGACGAACCATACCAGATACAGCACTGTGTTTACAACATTGCCCTGGAAATAGAAGTTGATGAAAGCGGCACCATCCTGCGGATGAATGTCTCCATGAATACCTGCCAGTTCGGCGAACATCATGTTGTACCAGAACTGTGAAAAGTGCAAAATCATGAACAGGATAACAATCAGACCCAAAACAAACATGTTTTGAGAAGCCCATTCAACGCCTTTAGGACGGGCGTTGATAGCATAACGGTCATTACCACGTGCTTTACGATTCTGCAGGGTCAAAATGATAGCATACACAAAGTGTACTACCACACCAGCAGCCAACACTAATGTACCAACCAGAGCATACCAGTTAGATCCCAGCAAACCGCAAATAACATTATACGCTTCACCAGAAAATACCGCTGCTATGTTCATACACAAGTGGAACAATAGAAACAGAATTAGGAAAAGACCTGATATGCTCATTATCAGCTTCTTCCCGATAGAAGAATTAAGTAACCACATAAGATAATAATTTAAGTTATTTAATTGTATTTAGAAATTTCTTCCAATCTATGGTTATTATCGTGCAAAGGTAGGCTAAATCCACATATCACGCAAACGATTAAAGAAATATTTCGGCAATTGGATGGTTGATTTTCCAAGTGTTTTTTTGAGAGGGAAAGTTAATTTTTTCTACAATACTATTGCAGCTTTGCTACATTGTTGTATATTTGCAAAATGGTCAGGATATACAACCTTCTGATCAGAATATATAACTTTTTGCATAGGGTAGAATAGAATAACAATTAAATCGTGGTAATGAACGTCCTGAGGAGATGTATATTTTCCGGACTATTATTCGTATATGCGACTGGTATGATCTGGTGTCAGGAAAGAGGTAATGCTGTGAACTCCTTTCCTGCCGATTCTATTCGGTTACAATATCTGAAAGATTGCTGCGAACGGGCTGATGATACGCCTGAAGAACTATTGTATCTCGACTCTCTCCTAAATGAGTCGGAAGGTCCGGAAAACCGGAATTTTAAAGCCTATGCCTACCGGAATCAAATCCGCCATTATTATAATGCTGTCGATTGGGAACAGGCCGAGAAGGTGTCGGTACCTGCTATCAGTTTTTTCCGTCGTGAACAGATGCTGGATTATCTGTTCGAAACTCAGGCTATGATTATCACCTTATATACGGACCGTGGCGAATTTGAGCTGGCCCTTCAGAAAGGACGGGAGATGTATAAGGAAGCGAAAGAAATCGGGAGTGCGGGCGATATAGCCGAGGCTTGCTATGTAATTGCTTATGCTTGTTATATCTCGGGACGGTGTAATGACGCTTTGGAATGGGCCGAACGGGGTGTTCGGCTGCTGGATGGCATGAAAGACAAACATATGAACCGGATGGAATTCTATTTTATTTTAGCAGAATCCAGCCGTCAGTTGAACCGGGAAGAGCGGGTGATCGTTTATGTCGACTCCGTACGCCGGGAACTGATCGATTTCCATTTGCTTAATCCCGACAAACCGAAAGATTATTTCTCCTATTACTGGATTTGGGTTTATTGCAATGAAGCGGATTACGAGCTTTACTGCAACCATCCGGCGGAAGCCTGTTCCTGCCTGAAGAAAGCCGACAAATATAAGCAAAGCGATATTTATGATACTTATAAGGATGGCCTCTATTTTACTTGGTCGGACTATTATCTGGCGGTAGGGGATTATGATCAGGCGACGGCGTGCCTGGACACGGCAGCCTACTATTTGCAACTCCGCCACTCGGGTGAGAATCCGGATGTCTGCCGTAGAAGAGCGGTTATAGCCGCTAAGAAAGGTGATTATAAACAGGCAACCGAAGAACTTCGCCATTGTGTGCAAATTGCCGATTCCCTTAGCTGTGCCCGGTTTGACTGCCAATCTCATCAACTTCGTTCCTTCTTCCATATCAATCAGCTCGAAACAGAAAGAAAAAAACAATCGTTAGTCATTCATTTCCAGTTAATACTGGCTTTCTCCCTTGCATTGGCTCTCTTGTTGCTCTGTTATTTGTGTTACCGTTTTTACCGGATTAAATGTCTGTTGGCTGTGGCGGTGAAAGAGGCGGTGGAGGCCGATGAGAATACTTCTGTTTTTCTGAGTAATATGACCCGCGTGGTAAATGATTTCCTGCAAGAAACATCTGCTTTTTCCGAGTCTCTGATCCGTGAGACGGAGATGGAGAAAAGACAGGAATATGCTGTTTCGCTTTGTTCGCGCAACGAACTGGCACAACGTGTTATTTTCGATATTTTGGATGTTTCGAAGATCGAGTCGGACCGGATGCAATTTCATTATGAAGATGTAAACCTGGCCCGGCTGGTACGTGAAGTCTATATGAAGATGCAATCGTTTGCTACCGAGGAGGTTCGTTTGTGCCTACTCCCGGTAAAAGAGATGCGGATGACGGCCGATCCGATACGGCTTGCCCAGGTTTTGGAGAATATACTTCATTGTGCATTTCTGCATGCCAAGTCAGGGGAAGTCTCTTTTGGATATCAGGCGGAAGGCGAAGAAGTTGTTTTCTTTGTTAGCTGCAAGGGCATCGTCTTTTCGGAAGAGGCTTGCCAGTTTATGTTCGATCGATTGGCGCAAACGGCCAGCAAGTTAGAGAATATACAATTGGGTATGGTGATCAGCAGAGGACTTATTATGAAAATGGGCGGACGGATGTCCATGCCGGTCCGGACGGAGTCGGGATGCCGGATAGAATTTGTGATGCCTCTTAAACATATATAGAAAGATGAAACGGTATATATTCATATTATGTATAGTTCTTTCGGTTTTTCCGTTCTCTCTTGTCTCTGCCGAGTTAGAGGGGACAAGGGCTTTGCCTGACTCCACTGCGGAACAGCTCCGGAAACTTTATGATGAAGCCGTAAGGAAAGAAGAATCGGGCGACTATAAAGGAGCGTTCGATTCATACCTTCATCTGGCCGACACACGGGATTCGCTCGAAGAGGTTTTTTATGTCCAGCAGATCGACCGCCTCCGGGCTGAGAATGAAGCCCGGCAAATGGCGGAGGAAAACGAACAGCTGCATTTGAAATCGGATTTCCTGTATTTGTTTATTTCCTGTCTGCTGTTCTGCTGTCTTCTGTTGTTCGTGATGATACAGGTCAATCGCCGGATGCGTAAAAAGTTGGCGGAGGCCCGTGATAAGGCGGAACGTTCCAAGCAGTTGAAATCAGCTTTTCTTGCCAATATGAACCATGAAATCCGGACACCGCTTAATGCCATCGCCGGTTTTTCGCAGTTGTTGGCCGATGAGACGGACCCGGAAGTTTGCGAACAATATATTAGCATAATTCGAAATAATAATGTATTATTGCTGGATCTGTTGAATGATGTGGTGGATATTTCCAGAATCGAGTCGGATACAATCTCGTTTTCTTATTCGAAGGTTTATGTACCCGACTTGGTCGATGGATTGTGCAAGGTTTACGCATTGCAGGTCGCTCCGTCGGTGAAGCTGGTCATGGAGCCTATTCCTGATCTTCATATGTTTACAGATCGCAACCGGTTGACGCAAATACTCTCCAATCTTTTGTCGAATGCTGTTAAACATACATCGGAAGGGGAAATACGGGTCGGATGTGCCTTGTCCGGGTCGGAACAGATTCGTTTCTTTGTATCCGATACCGGTGAAGGTATCCCGCATGAAATACAGGGGAAGATCTTTGCCCGTTTTATCCAGGCTGTCGCTAACAAATCAAAGGGCGTCGGATTGGGATTGGCGCTCTGCAAAGGTTTTGTAGATCACATGGGTGGTCAGATAGGAGTGGAGTCGGAGCCGGGGAAAGGTTCTGTTTTCTGGTTCACCCTGCCCTTGCGTATGCCGGATGATAGCGAAGCATTATAAAAAGAATATCATTATGAAAGTTGTACCATTTTTTGTTTGTGTTTTTATTTCTTTCTTGTTTGCCGGTTGTCAACAGGCGTCTCTTTCGGTGGAGGATACCGGCAAATCTTTAACCTATAGTATGGATGGCAAGCCTTTGTTCTCCTATAATTATGCGATGGTTTATCCGGCTCCCGGAGTGGATACTGTTTATAAGCGCAGTGGTTTTATCCATCCGTTGAAGACGTTGAAGGGTGAAGTGCTGACCAATTGTTCGCCTTCCGACCACTACCATCATTTCGGGTTGTGGTATGCCTGGACGAAAACGACGTTTGAAGGCAATGAGATCGATTTTTGGAATCTCAATAAAAAGCAAGGAACTGTCCGTTTCCGTAATTTCGACCGTGTTTCCGATACCGGCTTTGCGGCGACGTTGGATCATGTTGTTTATCCGGATTCTCCCGCAGAAAAGGTGGCGATGAATGAGAAACTGGAAGTCAGTATCGGCAAAACGGACTTGCCGGGCTATTATATCGATTACCACACAACATTGCGTTGTGCCGGCTCCAGCCCGATTACAATGGAAGCTTACCGATATGGCGGTATATGTATACGTACGCGCGAAGACTGGAATGACCAGACCGCTGAAATGCTTACATCCGAAGGGCTTACCCGTGATCAGGCGGATGGCTCAAGAGCTCGTTGGTGTTATTTTCAAGGGAAAGCCGGAAACGAAGATGCCTGTATCCTGATTGTTGCCAATCCTTCTAATCTGAACTATCCGGAGCCTTTGCGTGTCTGGGACAAGACTGTCAATAAACCCGCCGGCGATGTGATGTGGAATTTCTCTCCGACAAAGCAGCAAGCTTTTACGTTGGAACCGGGTAAGGAGTTAAGCCTGTCTTACCGGATTTACGTGTTGGACCGGAAAATTGATGCGGCAACGGCAGAGAGATTGTGAGCTAACTTGCCGATAAATTAGGGGGCTTATTGTAAAAAATAGATTTTCCATCCCCCAAAGACATCTGAAACCAAATAAATGTTAATCCTCTTTTCAGACGTCAAAAATGCGCTTTTTCTCCTTTTTTGGGAGTTTTTCGCCATTGCGACCGTCCTCTTTGCCATTGCGACCGTTCTAATCTTCGCGAGGTGCCGAGTGCATCACCCATGAGGACGGTCGCAATGGCGATTACGACCGTCTTCTTTTGAAAAACGACCGTCCTCATGCCCAAAAGCCGCTCAAATTTCCTTGGGATATTTGAGACGCCGTCCGTTTTATTTTCAAATATTCGATTCTCCGGGAGTTAAGGTTTATCACTTTGCCGGCGTTTACGCTTTCCGGCAATCAAATTGCACGTTTTTCGGGACGGGCTCGGCAGCTCGTTCCGTCCGGTGTCAGTTGGAAAGGCTAAAAACGAGAAAAGAGACACTTCAAAATGGTTCAAGATTTTGGTTGAAATAGAAAAACGGGGAAAAAGGGGGTTATTGTCAATTTCTTTACATGAGATGTTTTTTGAAAATAAAATTTGTTTTTTTATTAAACCTTTTCATTCCCGTTTCGTCTATATTCCCGTGTACTTATGTATATTTACAAGTCGATAGTGTTTTTAATAGAATACCAGGAAGAATATGACGAAAAGAGTGAAATGGAGCGTTACTGCTGTAATCTTTTTGATGATTGCCGGAATGATCGCTTACCCGCAGATTAAAAGCAGGATGAAAGCATCCAAGGATGCAACCGAAGTGGTTCCGCCGGCGGGTAGCCAGATTCGGAAACAAGTTTTAAATATTAACGCGGAAGTGCTGAAATATCAGTCTCTTACTGATAAGGCCATCGTGACGGGAAGTACGATTCCCGATGAAGAGGTCGATCTTTCGTTCGAGTCGTCCGGGAAGATTGTGGCAATCTACTTTACGGAAGGTACGCATGTGAAAGAGGGTGATCTTCTTGCTAAAATCAATGACAAACCGTTGCAGGCCGAGTTGAAAAAACTCGAAGCCCAGATCCCGTTGGCCAAAGACCGCGTGTACCGCCAGCATACGTTGTTGGAAAAAGATGCCGTCAGCCAGGAAGCCTACGAACAGGTGGCAACCGAGTATGAGAAGCTGATGGCGGACATCGAGCTGGTTAAGGCCAATATCGCCCAGACAGAACTGCGGGCGCCGTTCGACGGGATTATCGGTCTTCGTAATGTCAGCGAAGGTGCTTATGCTTCCCCTTCGACGGTTATCTCCAAATTGACTAAAATATCTCCCCTGAAAATAGAATTTTCGATCCCCGAACGTTATGCAACGGATGTAAAAGACGGCACGCCGATCGTTTTCCGGATGAACTCGTCTGTCGGAATGATGCAGGATTATAAGGCGACCGTCTATGCGGTGGAAAGCAAGATCGACGAAGCGACCCGTTCGTTGAGAGTACGTGCGACTTATCCGAACAGGGATGAATCGATTGCACCGGGACGCTATACCTCCGTCGAGATCACCCGCCGCGAGATAAAGGACGCGTTAGCGATCCCCAGTGAGGCGCTGATCCCCGAAATGGGAAAGAATATTGTCTATGTGTATAAGAGCGGCGTGGCGGAACCTGCCGAGATCATCTTGGGGCTCCGTACGGAAAGCCAGGTTCAGGTATTGAAAGGCTTGAGCGTGGGCGATACGGTGATCACTTCCGGGGTGATGCAGCTTCGTACGGGAATGAAAGTGGCGATTGATAACCTGAAGTAACGAAGTAGCATGGCGAATATTTCTGAAATAAGCATAAAAAGGCCGGTACTCTCGACCGTGATGATGCTGATTCTCCTGTTGTTCGGGATGATCGGTTATAAGTTCTTGGGTGTTCGTGAGTTCCCGAGTGTGGATAACCCGATTATTTCGGTAAACGTATCCTATCCGGGTGCGAATGCGGAGGTAATCATGAACCAGATCACGGAACCGTTGGAACAGAACATTAACGGTATCCCGGGCATCCGTTCGCTCAGTAGCGTCAGTAGCCAGGGTAGTAGCCGTATTACGGTAGAGTTTGAATTGTCTGTCGACTTGGAAACGGCGGCGAATGACGTGCGTGATAAAGTCTCCCGCGCCCAGCGTTACCTGCCCCGCGACTGTGACCCGCCAACGGTGTCGAAGGCGGATGCGGATGCGACGCCGATCATGCAGATCGGTATCCGAAGCAGCAAACGGTCGTTGATGGAGTTGAGTGAGATTGCCGAACTGACGGTGAAAGAGCGCCTCCAGACAATCCCCAATGTGAGCGGTGTCGATATCTGGGGACAGAAACGCTATTCCATGCGCCTGTGGCTGGATCCGATCAAGATGGCAGGTTACAGTGTGACCCCGTTGGATGTCAAAAATGCGGTGGATGCGGAGAATGTCGAGCTTCCTTCCGGCAGTATCGAAGGGAATACGATCGACCTGTCTATCCGTACGCTCGGATTGATGCATACGGCAAAAGAATTTAACGATTTGATTATTAAACGTGACGGCGAGAATATCATCCGTTTCCAGGATGTCGGGCGTGCCGAGGTGAGCCCGGAAGATTTGCGAAGCGTGATGCGTAAGAACGGCGAGCCGATGGTGATCGACGTCATCATCCCGCAGCCCGGCGCCAACCAGATCGAGATTGCCGACGAAGCCTACAAACGTATCGAACAGCTCGAAAAAGACCTGCCGGACGATGTGACGGTCGAAATGGTCTACGATAATACCCGTTTTATCCGTGCCTCTATCAAAGAGGTGGAAGAGACGATCTATGTCGCTTTCCTGTTGGTGGTACTGATTATCTTCCTGTTCCTGCGTGACTGGCGTGTGACGATGGTTCCGGTTGTGGTAATCCCGGTTTCCTTAGTGGGAGCTTTCTTCGTGATGTATGTCTCCGGATTTTCCATCAATGTGTTGACGATGTTGGCGGTGGTGCTTTCGGTCGGACTGGTTGTGGACGATGCGATTGTGATGGCGGAGAATATCTACGTGCGTATCGAGCAGGGGATGGAGCCGAAAGAGGCTGGTATTGAAGGGTCGAGGGAAATCTTCTTTGCTGTTGTGTCGACGACTGTAACGCTGGTTTCCGTGTTCCTCCCGATCGTCTTTATGGAAGGTATGACGGGACGTTTGTTTAAAGAGTTCAGTATTGTGATCGCCGGATCAGTGACGATCTCCTCTTTTGTGGCGTTGACCTTTACTCCGATGTTGGCGACAAAGTTGCTGAAGAAGCGTGAAAACAAAGGCTGGCTATATACCAAGACGGAACCGTTCTTCGACGGGATGAATACTGTTTATGCGAAAGCGCTGAACGGTTTCCTGAACCATAAGTTGTGGGCCATACCGATCATTGTCATCCTGTTTGGCTCTATCGGCTATTTCTGGCGGACGATCCGCTCCGAGCTTTCCCCGTTGGAAGACCGTTCTTCCATCTCGATCAATATCCGTGCCCAGGAAGGGGCGACGTTCGAATTTATCCGCGACTTTACGGACCAGATAGCAGCCATGGCCGACACGTTAGCGCCGGAACGGAAGGCATTGACGGTTCGCGCCAATAGCGGGAATGGGTTTATTTCTGTTTTGCTTCCGGATATCAAAGACCGCAAGCGCTCGCAGATGGAGATCGCCGACGTCCTGTCCAAAAATGTACGTGATAAAACCGAAGCCCGTGCTTTCGTCCAGCAGCAGTCTACTTTCGGCGGCCGCCGCGGAGGAATGCCGGTGCAGTATGTTTTGCAGGCGACCAGCCTGGAGAAACTACAGGAACATTTACCAGCCTTTATGCAGAAAGTAAGTGAAAGCCCGGTCTTCCAGATGGCAGATGTAAACCTGAAGTTTACCAAGCCTGAAGCCCGTATCGAGATCAACCGCGACAAGGCTTCTTCGTTGGGTGTCAGCACCCGTACGATTGCCCAGACCTTGCAGTATGCGCTGAGCGGCCAGCGTATGGGTTATTTCTATATGAATGGGAAACAATACCAGATATTAGGTGAGATCAACCGGCAGCAGCGTAATACGCCGCTGGACCTGAAGTCTATTTATGTCCGCAGTGATGCCGGCGAGATGATCCAGTTGGATAACCTGGTCACCTTGAAGGAAGATGTGGCGCCGCCCCAGTTGTACCGCTATAACCGTTTTGTGGCGGCAACCGTGTCGAGCGGGTTGAATAAAGGATATACGATTGGCGATGGTCTGGACGAGATGGACCGTATTGCCGCCGAGACATTGGACAACAGTTTCCGTACGGCGCTTTCCGGTGAGTCGAAAGAGTTCCGTGAGAGTTCGTCCAGTCTGATGTTTGCCATGATCCTGGCGCTGTTTATGATTTATCTGGTGTTGGCGGCCCAGTTCGAGAGCTTCAAAGACCCGTTGGTGGTGATGTTCACCGTTCCGCTGGCTATTGCGGGAGCTTTGATGTTTATGAGCTATTCGGGTGTGACCATGAATATATTCAGCCAGATCGGTATTATCATGCTGATCGGTTTAGTGGCGAAAAACGGTATTCTGATCGTCGAGTTTGCCAACCAGCGGCAAGAGGCCGGATTGAGCATGGCCGAAGCGATCCGTTCGGCTTCCACGCAACGTCTGCGCCCGATCCTGATGACCAGTATTTCGACCATTCTCGGATTGGTTCCGCTGGTCTATGCTTCCGGTGAGGGAGCGCAAGGGCGTATTGCGATGGGTATCGCCGTTGTGGGAGGTATGATTGTTTCCACCTTCCTGACGTTGTTTATCGTTCCGGCGATGTACAGCTTTATCTCTACGGACAGACAGAAAAAGTTGAAAGTTGAAAATTGAAAGTTATTTGCGAGATATGAAGAGACTTCTTTTATTAATATGTATAGCTTTTGCGGTCGTTCCGGCCGGTGCGCAACGGATATTCAGCTTGGATGATTGCATCCAGACCGGATTGGAACGCAACTATTCGATCCGCATCATCCGTAATGAACAACAGGTGAGCGATAACAATGCGACTCCCGGCAACGCCGGTTACCTGCCGACAGTCGATCTGAGCGGCGGTTTCAGCGGCTCGGTCAATAATAACAACAACAAACTGTCCGATGGCACGACGGAGAAGATAAACGGCGTGAATAACGAGACGGCCGATGTCGGCCTGAATGTGAACTGGACCGTCTTCGACGGGTTAGGAATACAGGCGACTTACGACAGGTTGAAGGAACTGAAGAACCTGGGCGAGCTGAATACCCGGATGACGATCGAAGACTTTGTCGCCGATCTGTCGAGCGAATATTATAACCTGATCCGCCAGAAGATACGCCTGCGCAACCTGCGTTCCACGCTCGACCTTTCCCGCGAACGTCTGCGTATTGTCGAAGAGCGCTATTATATCGGTTCGATGTCCCGCCTGGACCTCCAGCAGGCGCAGGTCGACTTCAATGCCGACAGTTCCAACGTCCTGAACCAGTTGGAACAGGTGCATACATCCCGCATCCGCCTGAACCAGTTGATGGCTTTGGACGATGTGGAAGAACAGGTGCAGATCAAAGACTCCCTCATTACGCCTAATCCGCTCCTTGACGAAGTGGAGCTCTGGAAAAGCACGCTTGCCTCCAATTCATCCCTGCTGATCGCGAAAAAGAACCAGGTTATTTCGGAGTTGGACTATAAGAAGATCAGGAGCCGCAACTATCCGTATGTCAAGCTGAACGCCGGGTACGGCTATACGGCGAACTGGTACGAAGTGGGCGCGACCGACCTGCAACGCCGTCTCGGGCTGAACTATGGCGTCACTGTCGGTATTAACGTCTTCGACGGCTTCAACCGGAAACGCGAACAACGGAATGCCCGCATCCAGATCGAGAACCAGGAACTGCGCACCCGCGAAATGGAGCTGGCGCTCCGGGCGAACATGAGCAATTTCTGGATGGCTTACCGGAATAACCTCGACCTGTGGAGCCTGGAAAAAGAGAACCTGGTCGCCGCACAGGAGAACTACCGCATTGCGATCGACCGCTATAAACTGGGTGACCTGTCCGGTATCGAACTGCGTGAGGCGCAGAACAGCCTGTTGGAAGCCGAAGAGCGGCAGTCTATCGCCGAATATTCCACTAAGATATGCGAAATATCCCTTTTGCAGCTCAGCGGACAAATTATGAATATGTTCCATGATTAAGATTCTCCTGCTGACGGATTTCTCCAGCGGATACGGGCGCAGCCTGCTCGAAGGCGTCGTCCGATATGCCCGTGAAGCCGGCCCTTGGGTCTTCTACCGGATGCCGTTGTATTACCGTGAGCTTCACGGAGATGAAGGTGTTGTCCGTTGGGCGGAAGAATGGGGCGCCGATGCGATTATTGCGCAGCTGACCGATGTGGACCTGAATGTTCTGAACCGCCTCGACATCCCGATCATTGTCCAGAACTACAAGGAACGTTGCCACGGGCTATCGAACCTGACAGGTGATTATTACGGGACAGGCGTCATGGCCGCCGAATTTTTCATCCGGAAAGGATATAAGGCCTTTGCCTACTATGGTTTTACCGATACGGTCTGGATGCGCGAACGGGGCGAAGGATTCCGGGACGCCGTGTCGGAGAAAGGCTATCCGGTTTATACCTTTGACGACGGCAGGCAATTGTCCGACGGGCAGTGGAACTTTGATGCGGAACGTGTCAGCCGGTGGCTGCTCGACTTGCCCAAGCCGATCGCCCTTTTTGCCTGCGACGACTATTACGCGCTGCAGATCACCGAAGTCTGCAAGATGTATAATATCGATATCCCCGGCGATATCGCCGTCTTAGGAGTCGATAATGACAACCTGCTTTGTAATATCTCGGACCCGGCCCTCTCTTCGATCGAGTTGGATGTGGAGAACGGAGGCTACGAAGTCGGCAAATTGCTTCATCAGTTTATCGAAAAGAAAATAACGGCTCCCGCCGACGTGATCATTAAGCCGGTCCGGATTGTCTCCCGGGGTTCGACCGAACGTTTTGCCGTCTCCGACAAATACATCGGGCAAGTCTTGGCTTATATCGATGAAAACTATTGCAACCCTCTTTCCGTCGACGACCTGATCCGGATTATCCCTTATTCCCGCCGCGTGCTGGAAAAGAAGTTCAAGAGCGAAACGGGAATGTCCGTCTACCAATATATCCAGCAACAACGCATCGAGAAGTTTGCCGCCCTGCTGATCACAACCGATCTGCCTTTGACCGAAGCGGCTGCCGGTGCCGGATTCCCCGATTATAAGAATGTCTCGCGCATCTTCGTAAAGATGAAGGAGATGACACCCCTTCAATACCGGAAAAGATTTACCATTCGTTAAAGTATTCGTATTTTGAGGATTTTGTTTCGTGATTATACCCTGATTGCGTAAAATAATGTGCTTAATTTGCGCATAGATAAATCAGGATAGCCATGAGAACAACATTGATAAACGGACGCCTGGTCTTGCCGGACGAAATATGGGAACACGGATATGTCGTCATTGAAGACGGCAAAATCGCCGCATTGGGAAAAGGCGATCCCGAAGAGCCGCTTTCGGGCGAAGTGATCAATGCCCGTTCTTATTATATCTCTCCCGGATTCATCGACCTGCATACGCACGGTGCCGGCGGGGCGGACTTTATGGATGCCACTGTCGATGCTTACCTGACCATTGCGGAAACACACGCCCGCTATGGGACGACAGCCTTGCTGCCGACAACGCTTACCTGCCCGGATGAAGAATTATTCCATATGTTCGATATTTACCGGGAAGCAAAAGCCCGTAATACAAAGGGAGCGCAGTTCTTAGGCATCCACCTGGAAGGCCCTTATTTCGCCTATAGCCAGCGCGGTGCGCAAGACCCGGCTAATCTGAAACAGCCCGTCCCGGAACATTACGGAAAGATATTGGAAGCCTCGGACGACATCGTTCGTTGGAGCATTGCGCCGGAGTTGCCGGGCGCCCTCGAGTTAGGGCGTTTGTTAAGCAGCCGGAAGATCCTGCCGTCGGTCGGACACACGGATGCCGTGTGCGAAGAAGTGATGGAAGCGTTCGAAGCCGGATATTCCCTGATGACGCATCTCTATTCGGGCATGCAAGGTGTCACCCGCCGGAACGCCTATCGCTATGCCGGAGCTGTCGAGGCGGCTTTCCTGCTCGACGGGATGGATGTGGAGATTATCGCGGACGGCGTCCACCTGCCGAAAAGCCTGTTACAGTTGATCTATAAATTCAAAGGGGCGGACCGGATCGCGCTGATTACCGATTCGATGCGTGCAGCCGGCATGCCGGAAGGAGCCTATAAGTTGGGAAGCCTGAAAGAAGGGCAGACAGTTGTGGTGGAAGACGGAGTCGCCAAACTGCCGGACCGGAGCGCCTTTGCCGGGAGCGTCGCTACGGCGGACCGCCTGGTGCGGACAATGGTCGAAACAGCCGGTGTTCCGCTGACGGATGCCGTTAAGATGATGACTGCCACGCCCGCCCGTATTTTAGGCGTCAGCGACCGGAAAGGCAGCCTGGAAACAGGAAAAGATGCTGATATCATCCTGTTCGACGACCATATCCGTGTCGCCCGGACGCTGATCGACGGAAAGACAATAGCCTGTAAATAAATATAATCTTAAAATAATCAGTTATGATCACGAGACGTAGTTTTTTGAAGAGAGCGGCAGCAGGAACGGCGATCGCTTCGTTCGGAGGAATCCTGCCGGGTTTCAGTGCCCGGAGTTATGCCAATATAGTAGGGGCGAACGAGCGGATAAATGCGGCCGTCGTCGGTGTCAACTCGCGCGGGAAAGCGTTGGCGCAGAACTTTTCCAAACAGCCGAATTGCCGCATCACTCGCATCTGCGATGTCGATTCGAGAGCCTTGTCCAAATGTATCGCCGCAGTGGATGAGATCACCGGTGAAAAGCCTGCCGGCGACAAAGACTTGCGCCGGACATTCGAGCATAAGGATGTGGATGCCGTCGTGATCGCCATGCCGGACCATTGGCATGCACCCGCCGCTTTGTTGGCGATGAAAGCCGGAAAACACGTTTACCTGGAAAAACCGTGCAGCCATTCTCCGGCGGAAGGCGAGATGCTGGTCGAGGCGGCGAAGAAATACGGCCGGGTGGTCCAGATGGGCAACCAGCGCCGCTCGTGGCCGAATATAGTGGAGGCAATCAATGAAATCAAATCCGGAACGATCGGGAATGTCTATTTCGGCAAATCCTGGTACACGAACAACCGCGCTTCGATCGGTATCGGCAAAGAAACGCCCGTCCCGGAATGGCTCGACTGGGAGCTTTGGCAAGGACCGGCTCCGCGTACCGCCTTCAAGGATAATTTCGTCCATTACAACTGGCATTGGTTCTGGCGTTGG
The DNA here is from genome assembly GCF_003479205.1 of Parabacteroides sp. AF17-28. Classification (NCBI taxonomy): domain Bacteria; kingdom Pseudomonadati; phylum Bacteroidota; class Bacteroidia; order Bacteroidales; family Tannerellaceae; genus Parabacteroides; species Parabacteroides sp. AF17-28. Next base: position 35,982 of record NZ_QUGV01000033.1, read on the forward strand.
GGCACAGGCGAGGCGCTGAACAACGGCACGCACATGATCGACCTGCTGCGCTGGGGCATGGACCTGGATTATCCGACAGCCGTCGAATCGACCGGAGGCCGCTACTATTATAAGGACGATTGGGAAGCGCCCGATACGCAGGTGATCAACCTGGATTTCGGCGGCAAGAAGTCGATGATGTGGGAAGGCCATTGCTGCAACCCGTTCCGCATCGAAGGCGAAGTCGTCGGCCTCCTGTTCTACGGCGAGAAAGCGAACCTGCTGATCGGCGGCGGAAACGAATACAAGATACTCGATCATAAGAACCAGGTGATCAAACACGTCACCAGCAAAATCCAGATCGACCCGCGCAACAAGATGAATCCCGCGCAACAGCTGGATGCCCTTCATATCCAGAACTTCTTCGACGGCATTACGAAAGGCGCGCCGTTGCATGCGGATATCCTTTCCGGACACAAAAGCACGCTGCTGGTGCAGTTGGGAAATGTAGCGCAACGTTCGGCCGAACGCCTCGTGATCGATCCCTCCAACGGACATATCCAAAATAAGGATGCCGCCGCCAAATACTGGGCGCGGACATACGAAAAAGGCTGGGAGATGAAGTTATGAAACCGGTCGTGAATCAGGTTGCGGACAGGCGGCAGGTGATGATCGGCATTGCGATTATCGGAGTCGTGTTCTTTATTATCGGCTTCGTGTCGTGGGTCAACTCGATCCTGATCCCCTATTTCCGGATCGCGTGCGAGCTAACGAACTATCAGTCTTATTTTGTCACCTTCTCCTTTTATATTGCCTATTTGGTGATGTCCGTCCCTGTGGCTTACCTGTTGAAGCGGACGGGCTATAAGAAAGGGATGATGTACGGCTTTTTCTGCCTGGCCGCCGGAGCGCTGTTGTTTGTGCCTGCCGCCCTGAACCGGGCTTACTGGATTTTCCTGGCCGGACTGTTCACTATGGGAACAGGGCTGTCGGTCCTGCAAGCCTCGGCCAATCCGTATATCACCATTATCGGACCGATCGAGAGCGCGGCACGGCGGATCAGTATCATGGGAGTTTGTAATAAGTTTGCCGGCATTGTCTCTCCGCTGATCTTTGCAGCGGTGGTTTTGGGCAAGAGCCAGGAACTGCTGCGGACAGTCGAAGAGGGGCTGTTGGCAGGTGCGGACAAGGAGGCCGCGCTGAACGAACTGATCCGGGGCGTGATCCTGCCTTACAGCGTGTTGGCGCTTTTACTGGTGGGGATCGGTCTGTTCATCTATCGTTCGGTGTTGCCGGATATTAATCCGGAGGATGAAGACGAGAAAGTAGCGGCTGCCAATTCCGATAAGACCTCCGTTTTCCAGTTTCCCTATCTGGTGTTGGGCGTCCTGGCGCTGTTCCTGCATGTCGGTACGCAGGTGATCGCAATCGATACGATCATCAGCTATGCCGGTTCGATGGGCGTGGGATTGCTCGAGGCGAAGTTCTTTCCGGCTTATACCTTAGGGGCGACTATCTTAGGCTATATGTTAGGCATCCTGTTGATCCCGAAGGTGCTTTCACAAAAGAATGCACTGATTATCTGTACGGCGTTGGGGCTGGTGCTCTCTTTTGGCGTGGTCTTTGCCGATGCGGATGTTTCTTTCCTGGGGCACGATGCGAACCTCTCCATTTGGTTCCTCGCCTCTTTGGGCTTTCCCAACTCACTGATCTATGCCGGCATCTGGCCGCATGCGATCCGCGACCTGGGACGGTTCACGAAGATCGGTTCTTCCCTGTTGGTGATGGCCTTGTGCGGAAATGCCATCCTGCCGCTTGTCTACGGCAAGATGGCGGATGCAACCTCGCTGCAACAGGGATATTGGGTGCTGATCCCCTGTTTCCTGTATCTGATCTGGTATGCGGTCTACGGATACAGGATCACGAATTGGAATAGAAAATAAATCATCAAAATAGAATGAAAATAGATAATCTTACAATCGATATTTTCCCGGACAGGCAGGCGATGGGAGGGCAGGCCGCAGCCGATGTTTCGGCAGCTATACGGGAGTTGTTGGGAAGGAAAGCGGAGATCGGCATGATCTTCGCTGCCGCCCCCTCGCAAAACGAGTTCCTGTCGGCCCTGACAGCCGATTCTTCCATCCCCTGGAACCGGATCAACGCTTTCCACATGGACGAATACATCGGCCTCTCCCCGGATGCCCCGCAAGGTTTCGGCAATTTCCTGAAAGAACGTTTGTTCGACCGTGTCCCTTTCAAGGAAGTCTTCTATATCCCGAAAGAGACTGACGATCCACGCTCCGCCTGCGACGCGTATGCCCGCCTGTTAGCCGGTAAAGGCGTCGATATCGTCTGCATGGGAATCGGTGAAAACGGACATATCGCCTTCAATGACCCGCACGTGGCTGACTTCAACGATCCGCTGCCGGTGAAAGTCGTCGACCTCGACCCGCAATGCCGGGCGCAACAGGTGCACGACGGCTGCTTCGCCACCCTTGCCGATGTGCCGGCGCAGGCTTTTACCCTCACGATTCCCGTCTTGATGTCCGCCCCGTACACCTTCTGTATCGTGCCGGCCCTGACGAAAGCGGAGGCAGTCCGTAATACGCTCTACGCCCCCGTCTGCGAGAAGTATCCCTCCACCATTCTCCGCCGCAAAGCGCATGCGCGGCTTTATCTGGATACCGATAGTGCTTCACTTTTAAACAACCATACGATATGAGACATAGAATGATAGGACTGTTGCTGGTTCATTTGTTGGCCTGGGCCGGCCTTCAGGCGCAGGAAGTGATCCGTGTAGGCGTGATCGGACTCGACACGTCGCACTCCGAGGCCTTTATCCGCCTGTTGAATGCGGCCGATCCCGAACCTCAATATGCAGGCTTTAAGGTCGTAGCCGCTTATCCGTACGGCTCGAAGACGATCGAGTCGAGTGTGAAACGCATTCCCGAATATACGGAGGGAGCGAAGAAAAACGGTGTGAAGATCACCTCTTCGATAGCCGAACTGTTGCGGACGGTCGATTGTGTCCTGTTGGAAACCAATGACGGGACGCTTCATCTCGAGCAGGCGGCGGAAGTGATCAAAAGCGGCAAACCCCTGTTCCTCGATAAGCCGGTAGCCGCCACGCTGCCGGATGCAATCGCGATCTACCGTTTCGCCGCTGAACGGGGCGTCCCGATCTTTTCCTCTTCTGCCCTCCGCTATTCTCCGAGGAACCAGGAGTTGCGGGCTGGCAAAGAGGGCAAAGTGGTCGGTGCCGACTGCTATTCGCCCTGTACAGAAGAACCTTCGCACGCCGGATTTTACTGGTATGGCATTCACGGCGTGGAAACACTTTATACGCTGATGGGGACAGGATGTGAAACCGTCTCCTGCGCCTCCACCGAAGGAACGGATGTCGCCACCGGCATCTGGAAAGACGGCCGCATCGGCACGTTCAGAGGCTTGCGCGAAGGCGCCCGTCCGTATGGCGGGACCGCTTTCTGCGAGAAGAAGATGTTCCCCGCCGGCGGTTACGAAGGCTACGGGCGACTGCTGGAAACGATCCTGACCTTCTTCAAGACCCGCGTATCGCCCGTCGACCCGTCGGAAACAATCGAAATATACACCTTTATGGAAGCCGCCAACGAAAGCAAGCGGCAGGGCGGTAAGCCCGTGAGCATGAAAGCCATATACGAGAAAGCCGCTAAAGAGGCTCCCGTTGTGCGCTGAATTTAGGTAGAAAGTATTAACTTTGCCTTATTATTGCAGGTAAATGATGATTTATCGGTCTGTAGAGATGCACGGCCGTGCATCTCTACCCGTGCCGCAGGCTCTCTTTTGCCGTTCGTTTTAACGAACGGTTAAAAGAATTGGAGGCAAAGCCTCTTCCTTTGTGGACTTCAGTCCCTTTAATATAAGGACTGTCCTATTAATTTGAAAGGGATTAAAATCCACAGAGGAATCCGGCAAAGCCGGGGATTTATTCATCCGTCCGTTGAAACGGACGGCAAAAGAGAGCTTGAGGCACGAGTAGAAATGTACCGTTAAATCATCATTTACCCCCGAAGGTAAAACCTATAATTAATAATTCATGCAGATAATCCCCAAAGCTAATACACTAAGAAAAGGCGTACTTCTCTATCGAGGCATCCGTTACCGCAAGGGTTTCGGCGTCCATTCCCCTTTTGTCTTCAACCTGATTACGAAAGTGATCGAGGAACGTTGTCCCTATTACAGCTTCTACGATATCGAACTGATCCGTAAGCAGCTTCTTTTTCGCGACAATCGGATCACTTATCCCGATCGCCGGCAGAAAGGCCGGTTGCGCAGCCGTACGATCGGGCAGATCGTTGAGCGGGAAGCGATCCAGGCGAAACACGGCGCTTTGCTCTTTCGCCTGGCCAACTATTTCAAGTCCCGGCATATCCTTCAGTTTGGCCCTTCTATGGGCCTGTCGACCTTGTATCTGACTTCCTACTCGCCGGATGTGCGGTGTATCGCTTTGGAGACTGTCCCCGAGTTTGCCTCTATCGCCCGTATCGCTTTCGACAAAGCGGCGCGCAGCCCGATCGACTTGCGTGTCGGCAGCTATAAGGATTTACTGCCCGAAGCGCTGAAGGAGATGCCGCAGCTCGATTTCGTGTTTTTCAATACCCTGTATGAGCAGCAAAATAACTGTTGGCTGTTCGAAGAATGCCTGAAGCATGTGCACGGCGATACGGTCTTCGTCTTCGAAGGCATCAAGGCAAGCCGCAAGATGCGCGACTTCTGGCAGGAAATCTGCCGGCATCCGGAAGTGACCGTGACGATCGACCTCTATTCGATGGGGATCGTTTTCTTTAACAAGCGGCTGCATAAGAGGGATTATATTGTTTACTTCTAATATGGAATTTGGGGTAATAACTCTTAACTTGCAACTATTTTAGGGGGCTTATTGTATAAAATGGATTTTTCAGTCTCGAAAGACATCTGAAATCCAATAAATGTCAACCCACTTTTCAGCCGTCAAAAAGGGACTTTTTCTTATGATCCGGTACCTTATCGCCATGAAGAGGGACTTTATCGCTCTGATCCGGAACTTTATTGCCCTGAAGTCGGACTTCATATAGCACGAAGTCAATCTTCAGAGCGATGAAGTGCCGGGTCAAGGCAATTTTCTGCGCACTTCACGGCAACAAGCTTCCAAAATTTTCTTTGGATATTTGGAACGCCGTCCGTTTTGTTTTGAAATATTCGATTCTCCGGGAGTTAAGGTTTATCACATTGTCGGCGTTTCCGCCTTTCAACAATCAAATTGCACACTTTTTGGAATGGGCTCGGCACCTTTTTTTATAGAGTGTCGGCCGGGAAGGCTAAAACCGTGAAAAGAGTCAATCCAAAACGGATCAAGATTTCGGGCGAAATAGAAAAACGGCCAAAAAGGGGGTTATTGTATATCTCTATTTTTAGTGGTTCAAAACTTTTTATTTCTAAATCGCCTTTTCCGCCGAAATAAATAATCCGAATCCTTGCACAGCTCATAGATTCTGGCGAATATTGTACTCCTTTTTTGCAACATCCGGCGAGGATGTACGCTTATATAATAAAGAACCAAGTTATTGTCATATGAAAAAGAGCATAATATACACCGGTACCGGTGATAAGGGGACCACTTCCCTGGTGGGTGGACAGCGCGTATCGAAGGCACACCAGCGTATTGAGAGTTACGGAACGGTCGACGAACTGAATTCGTTCATCGGTTTGTTGATCACTTCTTTGGAAGAACAGGCCGACCAGGATTTCTTGCTGTTCGTCCAGCACAAACTGTTTACAATCGGCTCCTATCTGGCAACCGACCAAGAGAACACCGAGCTGAAGGTGGAAAGCCGGGTGACACCGGAAACGATCACCCGCATCGAGAAGGAGATAGACCGCCTCGACAATGAACTGCCCAAGATGCGTAACTTCGTTTTGCCCGGAGGAAGCCGCTCGGCGTCGCTGGCGCATGTCTGCCGCACGGTCTGCCGGCGTGCCGAACGCCAGATTTATCGTTTGGCGGAGACGATACCTGTTGAAGAACCTGTTCTCGTTTTTATGAACAGACTGTCTGATTATCTGTTTGTTCTGGCGCGCAAGGAATGTCTGCGGAATAATGGCAAAGAAATTATTTGGGATTATACTTGCATCTAAAGAATATTGTTTTATTTTTGCGGAAAATTTGAGAACCTAACCACCGAGGTGGTTATTAATACTTGACAGCTATGTATTGGACATTAGAGTTAGCTTCAAAATTGGAAGACGCACCCTGGCCTGCAACCAAGGATGAATTGATTGACTATGCACAACGTTCAGGCGCTCCACTGGAAGTGATTGAAAATTTGCAGGAAATGGAAGATGAGGGTGAAATTTACGAATGTATGGAAGACATTTGGCCCGACTATCCAAGTAAAGAAGACTTTTTCTTCAACGAAGAAGAATATTAATGTGCGATAAACGCATACAGGCATGAAATAATAACGAGGTGGCAGGGCTATATCCCGCCGCCTCGTTTGCTTTATATACAATTTATTTGGATTTGTTCCGTTTCATGATATATGAAGAAATATCTCCTGCTTATTATTCTTTTAGTTACCAGTGTCACGGGGGTGCGGGCGCAATACGACTCGCAGCTAAGCCAGTATTTCATGGCGATGGGATACTATAACCCGGCGTATGCAGGTGTTTCGGGAGATTTGAACATGCTGGCTCTCTCACGCCTTCAGTGGATCGGGATAGAGGGAGCACCAAAATCGTTTTTTATCAATGCGGATATGCCTTTGAAGTTAGGTAAGACCAATAACGGGGTGGGAGTGGTTATCTTTACCGAAGGGATCGGTCTGTTCCAGAATACGCATCTGAACTTGCAGTATGCCTACAAACAGAAGTTGTTCGGAGGGACGTTGAGTGCCGGCATCCAGTTCGGGTTCGTGAACCAGTCGTTCGACGGCGAAAAGGTCTTTTATCCGACCAGCCAGTTCCACCAGCAACAGGACGAAGCGATCCCGCAGAAACAGGTGAACGGCATGGGGTTCGATATGAATGTAGGCCTTTATTACACGCATAAGAAGTTTTATGCCGGCTTGGGCGTCACGCACCTGAACAAAACGGAGATCGCCTTGGACGATTATTCTTCTATGTATCTCACCAGCACATATAATTTCACGGGCGGATACAATATTCAGTTTCGAAACCCGTTGTATGAATTACAGCCGTCTGTATTCCTGAAAACGGATATGCAGAGCTTTCAGGCGGATATTACCGCACGGCTGGTATATAATAAGATGTTTAACGGAGGTTTTTCCTGGCGTGTGAATGAGTCGGTGATCCTGTTGTTAGGGGCGAAGATCGGAAGTTTTCAAGTGGGATACGCTTATGATTTTCCAACCACACCTATCTTTAAAGGGACGAGTGGAAGCCACGAGGTTGTGGTGAGCTATAAATTGAAGTTGAAGAAATCGAAGTCAGGAAAGAATAGACACAAAAGTGTACGTATATTATAGTATATGAAAAAAGTATTGTTAGTACTTGCGGCAGTAGCCTTGTTTACCTCATGTGGCAGAACCCTCTCCGGCGGCGGGGGTGAAGTGACAGGGGTACGATCGGTTGCGTTTAACGAACCGGCTCCTTACGGGATGGTTCTGATCAAAAGAGGCTCGTTCGAAATGGGACCCGCCGATAAGGATTCCCTGTGGGGGATCAACCCGGAAACGAAAGGCGTCTCTTTCGATGCTTTCTGGATGGACGAGACGGAGGTGACGAATGCCAAATACCGCCAGTTCGTGTATTGGGTGCGCGACTCTATCATCCGCGAACGTCTGGCCGACCCTGCATACGGCGGCAACGACCTGTTTAAGATTACCGAAGACAAATACGGCGAACCGGTTACTCCGCATCTCGACTGGAGCCGTCCGATTCCTTGGAAGCGCGCCAATGAAGACGAGATCCGGGCGATCGAGAGCGTCTATACCGTAAATCCGGTGACGGGCGAGAAGACGTTGGACCCGAAGCAGATGGTCTATAAATATGAGTGGTACGACTACACGTCGGCCGCCCTGCGCAAGCATAATCTGGACCCCGCCGCCCGTGTGCGCAATACCGATATACAGGTCGACCCGAACGAGGTGATCATGATCTCCAAAGATACGGCATACATTACGGAAGAAGGCGAGATCGTGAACGAAACCATTACCCGCCAGCTGAGCGGCCCCTGGGATTTCCTGCATACCCGTATTGTGAATGTCTATCCGGATGAAAGCTGCTGGGTGAACGACTTCAACAATGCTTACAACGAGCCTTATATGCGTATGTATTTCTCGCATCCCGGCTACGACGATTATCCCGTAGTGGGTGTTTCCTGGGAACAGGCTACCGCTTTCTGCGTATGGCGTACCGACTTGTTCAAGCAATCCCTGAACTTCCCTAACGGACAGGCGATCGAACCGTTCCGTCTGCCGACCGAAGGCGAGTGGGAATATGCAGCCCGTACAGGCAAGAACGAAAACAAATATCCCTGGGCGGGTGACGAACTGATGAACAGCAAAGGCTGCTTCCTCGGTAACTTCAAGCCCGGAAAAGGTAATTATACGGAAGACGGGCATCTGATTACTTCGCGTGTCGGTTCCTTCGCCCCGAACGAGTTCGGCCTGTTTGACATGGCGGGTAACGTGGCGGAATGGACCTCGACCTCTTATTCCGAGTCCGGTCCGAGCCAGATGAGCGATATGAACCCCGACCTGCGCTACAACGCGGCTAAGGAAGACCCGTACGCGATGAAGAAGAAAGTCGTTCGCGGCGGTTCCTGGAAAGACGTGGCACAGTTCATCCGTTCGGATATGCGCACCTTCGAGTACCAGAACGAAACACGTTCTTACATCGGTTTCCGTTGCGCCCGTACACAGATCGGTTTCTCGAGAGGTAAAAGCAAGAAATAACAAAGAAATATACAATCATGGGAAAATATAGAAGATATAAGAACAGAGTCGAAATGTACCTCGCCAGCGAAAAGGGTAAGCGAGTGCTGAACTTCTGTTATAGCTGGGGTGCTTCCATTGTAATTATCGGCGCCCTGTTCAAATTATTACACTTGCCGTATGGTAACCAGATCCTTTTTATCGCCATGACGGTCGAAGCGTTGGTATTCTTTATCTCTGCATTCGAACGTCCGAACAAGGAATACCACTGGGAAGAAGTGTTCCCCGTCTTGAAGTCTAAAAACCCGCTGGACCGTCCGGACTTTGCCAATAGCACGATCGCAGGTATGATGAATGCGGCGGATAATATAACGGATGACGAGGCCGGTAGCGGTCTGAACATCAGCATAGGCGGCAAGTCTGCTTCCGGCTTAGGTAACCTTGGCCTGGATGTAAGCGAAGAAGACACCAAGAATCTCTCCGACAGTATTAAGAAGCTGAGCGGTGCAGCCGAACAGATCTCCAAAATGGCGGAACTGACGGAAGCCACCCAGAAGTATCTGGAACAACTCTCCGGCATGTCCGAACATATGGAGCGCTTCAGCCAGGTGACCAGCTCGCTGACCAACGTGTCCGACACGCTGCTTAATTCTTATAAGAGCATCACGGACAACTCCGACGGCATCAATCAGAATTCACGCGGCTATGTGCAGCAGATGGAGATGCTGAACCGCAATATCTCCGGCCTGAACACAATCTACGAAATACAGCTGAAGAGCATCAGTTCTCAGATCGAATCGATCGAACATATCAACGGCGGCCTGAACCGCATCCGCGAAATGTACGACGGCTCTGTAGTCGACAGCTCTGTCTTCCGTAACGAAACGGAAAAGATGACACGCCAGTTGGCTGAACTGAACCAGGTCTACAGCCGCCTGTTGCAGGCCATGACAGTCAACATGGGCTATCAACAACCCGCGCAGCCGCAGCAACCTGTTTACCAACAGCAACCGCAGCAACAACAGCCGCAACCGCAGAATTACCAGCAGCCGTATCAGCAGCCGTACGGATACCAACAGCAGGCTCCGTATTCAAACAACCCAATGAAGTAATCGAATATGTCAGGAATAGCAAATAATCCCAATTCGCCCCGTCAGAAGATGATCAACCTGATGTATCTGGTGTTCATCGCTATGATGGCACTCAACGTGTCGTCGGAGGTGCTCGACGGTTTCGAACTGGTGGAAGACAGCTTGCGAACCTCTATCGATAATACTTCCAGCCGCAACGATATTGTCACTAATGAGCTGAAAGACTATTATCAGAGCAATCCCGAAAAGGTGCGCGAATGGTACGAAAAAGGTATGAAGGTGAAAGAAGCTTCCGACAGCCTGTACAACTATGTGCAGGACCTGAAGGTGCGTATCGCGCAGATTGCCGACGGTAAGAATGCCAATGTCAATAACATAGACCATAAGGACGACCTCGAAGCCGCTTCCCGCGTGATGCTCTCGCCTGTCTCAGGTGAAGGGAAGAACCTGCGTAAAAGTATCGAGGCCTATCGCATGATGTTGGGCGAGATGGTGGAAGACTCCGCCAAGACCCGCATTATCGAAGCGAGCCTGTCGACGACGGCGCCCCATAAGGCGGGAATCAACACCCGTACGTGGGAGGAAGCCTTGTTCGAGAATATGCCGGTGGCGGCAGCCGTCACCTTGTTGACGAAGATGCAGAGCGACATCCGCTATGCCGAAGGTGAAGTCTTGTCGAACCTGTTGAGCAGTGTCGATGTGCGCGACTATCGCGTGAACCAGATCACCGCACAGGTGATTCCGGAAAGCCAGATCGTGATGCGTGGCAGCCAGTATAGAGCCAATATCGTCCTCTCTGCTGTCGATTCGACCAAGCGTCCTTCCGTCTTTGTGAACGGTAAGGAACTGCCTTACGACGCGAACGGTATGTTTACGGCCGTAGCCGGTACGCCGGGCACTTATCCGGTGAAAGGATATATCGAAATGCCGGGCAGCGACGGAAGCGTCATGCGCCGCGAGTTCGAAAGCGAATATTTCGTGACCGAGCCGAGTGCGACGGTTGCACCGGTCTTGATGAATGTATTATATGCAGGATATGTCAACCCGATCCGTATCGCTGTGCCGGGCGTACCGAGCAGTAATGTGACGGCCACTATGACAAACGGAACATTGACGCGTAAAGGCGACCTCTGGGAAGCGCGTCCTGCAACAGTCGGAACAGACGCTATCGTCTCTGTCCACGCCAAGATGGCGGACGGGCGCAGCGTAGAGATGGCGAAGACGACTTTCCGTGTCCGCCCCCTGCCGGACCCGATGCCTTTTATCGAGTATAAGGACCAGAACGGCAACGTCCGCAAATTCCGCGGCGGCCAGTTCTCCAAACGGAGCCTGCTGGAAGCCGACGGCATCCAGGCCGCTATCGACGACGACCTGCTGAACGTGCCGTTCAAGGTGTTGAGCTTCGAGCTGACTTTCTACGACTCGATGGGTAACATCATCCCGGAAGTCACGCAAGGCAGTCAGTTCTCACAACGCCAGAAAGACTATATCCGTCGCCTGGCAAGAGGCAAGCGCTTCTACATCACCCATGTGAAAGTGTTAGGTCCGGACAACAAGGAACGAACCATTCCGACCGTCGAAGTAATCGTAAATTAACGAACGTAGGGGCAGGTTCCGAACCCGCCCCCAAATAGATAAAGATATGAAACGTTTTTATTACATAGCAACCCTCGTTGCCGCCCTGTTCGCCTCTCTCCCCCTGCAGGCGCAGGAGGAAGCCGGCAACGCGCAACAGCAACAGCAGAGACGGCGCGGTCCCGAAGCGAGTCGTGGCGCCCGTGCCGACGAGAATAAAGAAGGCAGCATACCCGAGTTGACCGTGCGTGCACAGGATATGAACGAACGGATGACGCAGCACGTCGGCAACGCCCGTTGGATGCGTGTCATCTACCGCCAGATAGATCTGACGAAGGAGCAGAACGCGCCCCTTTACTATCCCACCCAGCCGATGAACGGACAGATGAACCTGTTCTCCATCATCTTTCAGCTGGTCTGCGAGGGTAAGCTTTCCGCCTACGAATACCTGGACGGCTACGAGGACTTTAGCGACAACCGCAAGCTCGACCTGAAAGTCATGCTCGACCGCTGCCGCATCTACTACGAAGAGACGGCGGGTGCTAATAACGAACCGGCCAGCTTCGTCGTGAATGAAAGCGACATCCCTTCCGGCGATGTGCGTTCCTACTATGTGAAGGAAGCCTGGTACTTCGACCAGAACAACTCCGTGTTCGATGTCAAAACACTGGCGATCTGCCCGATCCTGACGATCGTGGACGATATGGGACAGAACACGATGCCGATGTTCTGGATTCCGTACGAAGATCTCCGTCCCTACATCAACACCGCCTATATCATGACGTCTAACATCAACAACGCCATGACCTTCACGCTCGACGACTACTTCCGCCGCCGCATGTTCCAGGGCGATATCTTCAAGACGCAGAACCTGATGAACCAGCCTCTGCAAGCCTATTGCCCGACACCCGACTCGCTGAAACGCGAACAGGAACGCATCGAGAACCAGCTCGTCACCTTCGAGAAGTCTCTCTACCTGCAACCTGACACCGCTCAGCTTGCCGCCGACACAAAAGGCAAAAAGACCAAGAGCGCAACCGTCTCCGCCCGCGGCCAGAAAACAGAAGCCGTCAAAGAAAGCAAGCAGAAGGAAGTCAAAGTAAAAGCCCCCAAAGCACAGAAGAGCGCCCCGGTCCGGAGTGTACGCCGGCGTCGGTAGTTGTTATTACGGATATTTGCTTATATTTGTAGCATAATAACGAAGAAAGCAATGAAAACAACCTCCGAAATAGTAGAAATGCTACGTGACTTCAAAGCCCGTTCGGCCGAGAAGTATGGCATTGTCACCCTCGGCCTTTTCGGTTCTGTTGCACGTGGGGAACAAAGGGAAGGGAGTGACATTGATGTTTGCCTGAAGCTGCGTGAAACCGACTATGGTACACTGATGGATATAAAAGAAGACCTCGAACAACTCTTCCGTACGAAAGTAGACGTAATCACCTTGCATGAAACAATGAGGGCATTGTTCCGGCGTAATATAGAGAAAGATGCAATATATATCTAAAGAAACAGTTCTCGACATGCTGTCGTTCTCACTGATGCGAACGGACTTGGCCGTTGAGTGTGCGAAAGAGATCGGTAGTCATCGAGATTTCTTATTGTCGAATGAGGGCATGAATTTGTTCGATGCTACTTGTATGCGTCTCCAAACCATTGGTGAAACGATGAAGAAGGTGGACGGTTTTACTGACGGACGCCTTTTGGCTTCGTATCAGGAGATACCTTGGAAAAAGATATTCGGTCTAAGGAATATGATATCTCATGAATATGCTTCCGTCGATTCTGAAGTAATATTCAATATAGTAAAGAAGTATTTGCCTCCTTTGTCGGAGGCCTTGCAACGGATTATTGCAGACTTGGAAGCCGGTCGGCAAGATGACTTGTTCCGGCAATTGAAGGACAAGTTATACTAACCCCTGCAAAAACTCCTCCAACACCACCCCCGTTTCGACCAGTCCCAACCGTTTGCGCATGCGGCTGCGGGCTTTGTTGACGCCGGAGCGGGAGATGCCTAAGGTGAGGGCGATTTCATCGTTGTTCAGTTTCAGGAACAGGAGCATGGCGATCAGTTCGTCCATGCGGGTCAGGTCGGCACACCGGTTGTGCAGTGCCGGCAGATAGTCCGGGCAAACCGACTGGAAGCTCTGCCGGAAGTTCGCCACCTCGCTGGGGCCCGAGAGCGGTTTCGACAGTTTTGCATGCAGCTCGCTGATATCCCGCCGGCGCGAAGCCTCCTTGAGTTCCTGTTCCCGTTCGCCCAAGACCTGCGAGAGCTTGGCATACTGCTCGTCCCGCGTATGCACCCCGTCCAAGAGAGAAGTAATCTGTGCCAGGCGCGCCTCGCTGACCCGGCGTAACAGTCGTTGCCGCTGCCGGAAATAGAGCCCGCCCGCCAGGAGCAGGAACGCTAATGCTCCCGTCGATACCCATGCCAACGTCAGCGTACGCCCCTTCAGCGCCACCTCCGCCGTCAACGCCCGGTTCTCCTGCTCCTTGCGCCCCGTCTCGTAGCGCACGTTCGCACCGATAGCGGCGTTCAGTTTCTCTTCCCGGTTCAGCGAATCTGCCGCCGCCATGGCAGCAGGATATAACGCCGCCATTTCGCGCAACCGTCCTTCCCGTGCATACCAGTCGAGCAAGACGCGCGACGAGGCGGCATATTGCTTTTGCCAATCCATTTGCGCCAACTCGCCCACCGCCTGCTCCATCAGCCGGATACCTTCAGCCACCGACCCCGAGGCAGCCAATACCTGTCCGTAGAGGAATCGCGCCGGCACCTTGTCCACAAGGCGCGCCGCCGTACTGTCGGCATAAAGCGCGGCAGCCTCCCGGAGCAGTTCCGGGGCAAGACCCGTGTACGGCCCGCCGTCGGCTTCGCCGGCAGCCGAGAGTTGCAGTTCGATAGCCGTACGCCGGCAGATGTAAACCCGTGTCCGGTCGCCCGTCCGTCGGGCAACCTCCTCCGCCTTGCTGTTGTAGAAGAAGGCCGAGTCCCACCGGTGCAATTCCGAGAAAGCCAACGAACGGAAGCGGCAAAGGTCGCTCAACAGGAAACTGTCCGCCGCCAAGGAACACTCCAACGCGTCGGCAGTCGTCTCGAGCGCCTTGTCGTTGAGGCTGAACGAGCTGTAGAGCGCCGCCAGGTTGGCGTAGGCATAGACCGTCCCCTGTGTCGGACGGGCGGCAGGCTTGCCGTGTCCCCCCTTGCCGCTCGTCCACCGTCCGCGCTCGATCGCTTCGATAAAGAGCTGCGCCGCCTTTTCATACTCCCCGTTGCGGCGGTAGTAGTAGCCGAGGAAACTCAGCACGTATGGCGCATCCTTCGTCCGTCCGCCCCGGCGCAGTGCCTCGACGGCGCGTTCCTGCATCGCGATGGCGGCCTGCGGCGTCCGGCTCCAATAGTTGTAGATACGCGCCATGGCGTCGGCGGCGAAAAGCTCCTGCGCCAGGTCGGCGGCCGGCGGGGTGGCGGCAAAGGCATCTGCCAAGCGGAGAGCTCCCTCGCCATCGTTCGCCGTGCTGTGGTTGAGCGCCGAGACAGCAGGCAGGAGCGGATGCATATAGCGCGCGAGGAACGGATGCTCGGAGGTGCGCAGGCTGTCGAAGAAAGCCGTCAGCGTCTCCGGCCGGCGACTGTCGTTGCCCGAACGCAGCAGGGCGAGGCAGAGGTTGGAGACAGCCTCCTTCAGTGTGTCGACATTGCCCGCCGGATGTTCGGGCAGCTCGCGGAGCATGCGGCGCGAGAGGACGATTGCCGAGTCATATTGGCGTGTCTCATACAGCCGTGTGGCGGTACGGGCCGCCTCGGTGAGTTCGTCTTGTGCGAAGGCGCAGCAGGGGAGGATAAGGAGCAAAAAGAGGAGTATGTGTTTCATGATATTGCGTTTTATGTCGTTTTCGGGGGTAAAGATAGGTATTTCATGCATTTGTCCCACGGTTTGTCCCACGCCTTTTTATGGCGGTAAGCAAAGTAAACCATACTTTTGCAGCGGTCGGGTGAAACAATTACCTGCCTGAATGTTGGTAAACCTGAAACCTTTCCCTATATTTGCCGTGCGAGTGCAGCAGAAGACCCGCAAGCCCGGAGCGCCGGCGCTTCCCTCTGCCCGCCCTCGGTTCATATTGATTTCGGAAAGCGTTTTAAGATATCATCTCTTGCCAATCGAACTTCGCAACTTTGATTTATACTGGAGAGATGGTAGCAACAAACGCTCACGTGCATTGTTTGTATATAGGTGGCCCCCTCGGCCGTATATATAGGATAATGGCGTGAGTGCTGTTGCTTATCTTCAGTAAAGGTAATGCGAAGACCTGATTGGCAAGATAAGCGTAAACAGTAACTCACGCTTTTTTTGTGCCCGTATGTGTAGGGGCGGTTTCTCACCGGGGGTGAGGTTATAAGGTTACCGGGGGTGAGGTGGTAAGGTTGGAGATGGTGAGGTGGTAACATCACGGACGACGATGTGGTAAGATAGCAGAGGCAGATGTGGTAAGTTCATAGAGCGTGAAGCGGTAAGTTCATAGAGCATGAAGTGGTAAGGTCACGGGCTGTGAATAAATAGCTAAAACTCCCTCCCCCGCTTTCGCGGGTACTGGGAAATAACTATTACTCCCTCCCCCGCCTCTGGCGGGTACTCCCTCTATAAACAGAGGGAGAGCTTGAGATAGTTTTGACGCTATGCTTATACATATTAATATTATAAACTAATACATGAACTAATTATAAACTAATACATCCTACAGCTCTCCCTCTGTTTATAGAGGGAGCACCCGCGTAAGCGGGGGAGGGAGTTAATACACACACAAACACATACATATAATTATATACAAACAACACATACACCATGCAACACTCCAACCGCCCCACTCTTCTCACCTTCCGCCGCGAACTCCGTACCGCCGGAACGCCGGCCGAAGCCTTCCTCTGGACCCGCCTCAAAGGGCGGCAGATGAACGGAATGCGTTTCCGCCGGCAGTTCAGCGTAGATTGCTTCATACTCGATTTCTATTGTCCCGAATGCCGCCTGGCCGTCGAGCTGGACGGGGCGGGGCATTTCACGGAAGAGGGGCGCATCTATGACGAGGCACGGACTGAGTATCTCGGGCAGTTGCACGGGATACGGGTGATCAGGTTTGAGAATAGGGAGGTGTTCGAGCATATAGAAGGGGTGCTGGAGGAGATACGGGGGGAGATGTTACAACTCCCTCCCCCGCTCGCGCGGGTACTCCCTCTATGAATAGAGGGAGAGCTTTAGATAGTTTTAGATGCTATGCTTGACACACAAACTTGAGATAGTTTTAGATGCTATGTCAGACACTATAATAAACTAAGTATAAACTGTTACATCAACTGATTATTAACTGTTACATCCTTTAGCTCTCCCTCTGTTTATAGAGGGAGTACCCGCCAGAGGCGGGGGAGGGAGTAACTAAACACAACATCATCATGAAAACAACCCTCTTCCTCCTCTTCCTCCTCTCCCTCCTCCTCCTTTCCCTCCCGGCAAAGGCGCAAGGCGGTGGAACAGACCCCGAGAAAACCTTCTGGCACGACCAGCTCACAGACGTAAGCGTCGGCAGTAGTTCCGACAGCCCGACCGACATCCTCTTGTCCGTCACCGACAACGACACCACCTACACCGTCAAAACCGCGAAAGGCCTCGCCTGGATTGCCAAAGTCACAAACGACGGCCTCTTCTATAAGGCAGATGACGAAACTAACACCGCCAACTACCCCCACCGCGCCGGCTTCGAGGGCTGCACGGTCGAGCTGGACGGTTCTTTAACAGACAGCCTCTCCCTCCGCGCCCACTACTGGACGCCGATAGGCAACCTCAGTAAACCTTTCAAAGGCGCCTTCGACGGCAACCATAAGCTTGTGGCGGGGCTGAAGGCGGATACGACGGTAAGCAGTGGTTCTGCCTTCGTTGGCCTGTTCGGGTCTATAAAAAATGCTTCGGTCAGCAACGTAGGCGTTTGGGTTGCGGCGGAAGGGATAAAGGGTGAAGCACCTAATTGCTATGCCGGTGGCATAGCCGGTTATAGCGCAAACAGCACTATCCGCAACTGCTTCGTCTCCGGTGATGCCGGTGCAACTATAACGGGGACAGGCCTATGCCATGTTGGTGGTATCGTCGGGCAAAATATGGGGGCAGTGGAGAACTGCTATGCTACCGTCGATGTCTCTGCGTCGGGTAATAGTATTTATGCAGGTGGAATAGCCGGTAGCAATGAAGGCTATTCTATCACTTCCGTGTATGCCACAGGAAAGGTTACGGGGACAGGCACTAGCAGTTCTCCTGACTGCCATATCGGCGGTATCACCGGCTCTAACACCGGCACTCTTTCCAAAGCCCTTGCCTTGAACAAGGAGGAACTGTCGGGTACTCCCGGTACTAATGGCGATCTTTACCTCGGACGTATATCCGGTTATAAACAAACTTATTCCTCCTTCTCGCAGTGCTACGCCTCTACCAAGATCGACACAACGACGTATAAAGATACCCGTCAGAACACTTACACTGACGGTACCGACGCCGGCCTCACCACCGACCTTTTCCTCTTCCCGACCTCTGGCAAAGGTGCCGTCTGGGCCTTCAACGGCACCAACAACCTGCCGAAACTCAGCACCTTCAGTGCTGATGCTTCAGATGGCAAGCCCGGCCAACCCGCGCTTGCCAAGGCTGAGTATCTGGAAGAGCTTCCTCTTGGTAAAGAGGGGAATCCGTATGTGATAGACATAGCATCAATCACTTCGGGGGATAGTAAGAACCAGTACAACTATTCCGACGGCCTCATCACCCTCCTGAAGCCCGACTCCTGCTATCTCATTAAGGGTAAAAACAGCCAGGTCCGCACCCTGACCCTTACGCCGGAGACCGGTACGCCAAATGACCCGCTGAAACCCTACCACCTCTACGCCCAAGCCGGTTGCGCCCTCGACACCCTCCTCGTTCCGGCAGGCACCGCCTGCATCATCCAGGGCGACAGCCTCCGCTCCAAATCCTGCCAGGTCAGAGGCGGCACGCTGACGATGGAGGTACCGGTGGTGCTCGAGATGCCGAAGGCAAGCGGGTCGGGAACGAACTTCTGGCAGACGAGCAGCCTCTATATCGATGGCGGCAGCGTGACGGTGAATGACACACTGAGGGCGTATGCGTCCGGTAGTGGTGCTTATGGAATCTATACTCCACCCTCCTCCTCTTCCAAGCTCACGATAGGTAGCAAAGGGGTTGTCTATGCTTATGGGGAAAACCGAGGATGCAGTCTGTATAGTGACACGCCAGCGGAGATTGAAGCCGGCGGCATCCTGCGGGCAGCAGGAGGTTCGTCGTATGCTATATCCGCCGGAAACGGGTCCTTCTCTTTCCCGGCAATACAATGGGGGTTTTATTATACTTATTCCGACGGCGACAAGTTGACGGTGAAGAAGAAGGGCGGCGGTAGCGAAGTTGCCACCTTCTCCGAGAAGGAGTTCGGTTCCTATTTCACCGAGGCACAATCGTTCGCTGCCAATGTAGAGGACAATACCGCCGTCTATAACTTATATCAGGGGGAGAAAACAACACCGTTTAACGGTCGCGTGACGATAAATGGATCCTCTGCAATTGCCTTTACGAACGAGTTTGTTGCATCGGAAGGCAAAGATTCGCAGTCTTACCTGTTTGTGGGGCTGCCGATGGAGACGTTTACTGATGTCCCGGATAGCATAACCCTGAGCAAAACCTGTGCATATAGGGTAGGGAAGGCGAGTACAGATACGCACTTCGACAACGTGCTTTCCTGCCAGGTGAAGAAGTTGTGTGTAGTGAGGAGTAGCTATGTCCTGCTGAATGGCGTTACCGTTATCGACAGCCTGTTGGTGAAAGAGAATGGTAGTGCTGACTTCTATTTGTTAAAACCGAAGGATGGTGACGAGAATAAGCTCGGGAATGTCCGGGTGAAGCAGAATGCCTCTTTAACTTTAGCAGAAGGCGGCGGAGGTATGCTCGCGTCTGCTACGAGCTTGGTGAACAGCGGTACTTTCACCGATAATATCGGCCTGGTCGACAAGGTCAAAGCCTCCATTACCCCCGGCGACACCCTTCTCATCTCCCGTCCGTCCGTTAGCGGGACAACGGAGGTCGCTCCCGGCGGCACGACTACGCTGACGGTTGCCGGCTTCTCGGATTGGCAACAGGGGGCAAGCAGCAGTGATAGCCCTACATATAATTACTATTGGCTGGAATGGAAAGAAGGGAAAGGCTGGAATGGAATGAGCGGCAAAAATCCCACGCAGACAGTGGGGAAAGGCAAGTACCGTTGCCAAGTGATGTATACACTATTGGTTGATTACGAGAGTGTCACTACCGCCCTTTACTCCCTCCCCGTCGAAGTGACCGAGAAGAGCGCGCCTCCCTACATCCCGCCTGTCTATAGCTACTACACGGTCACCCTGCCGGAGGTCGAAGGCGCACGGTTGGACAAGACGGGCAGCCATACGGTCGAGGAGGGCTACAGCTTCCCTTTCCGCCTGACGCTCGACGCCGACTACGACCGGTCCCAGCCTGTCGTTACCATCGACCGCCACGGCACTGAGACGCTCACACCGGAGGTGCTGGCGGACGGCTCGCTCAAATACCGCATCCGCGATGTGGAGCAGGACCTCACGGTCTCGATCACCGGCATCGTCCGCAATGACGACCCGACGGCCACAGGCTCCGTGCCCGCTGCCGGCGTCCGTGTCCGTTCCTTCGGCAACCTCCTCCACATCACCGTCCCTGCCCCGACGTCCGCCCGCCTCTACGACTTCCACGGCCGCCTCCTCCGCACCGCCCTCCTGCCGGCAGGCAGTAGCACGATGCCGAAACCGGCCGGGCCGTGCATCGTAGTCCTCGGCGGCGAGTCGTTCAAGGTGGGGGATTGATGGGGAAGAGGCATGTTCCCCGTTCCCGCGCTTGACGCCATAGCCGTCAAGCAAATCGAAGTAAGTGTTGTAA
>NZ_QUGV01000034.1:0-41588 GCF_003479205.1 Parabacteroides sp. AF17-28
CTGCTTCTATCATGGCTCAGGATACATTGTTAGTTCCGACTATGGATGCTGCTGCTAAGATCGACACTGTATCTATCGCTGCTAAACTTGCCGGTTCAGCCGATGGTTTGAAGCATAATGTTAAAGCTGGTGTTAAGAACTTCCAGTTCAGCTTCGAATTTGCAAGCAAAGATGCAGATAACGAATACAACATCGTATGCCAGAATAACAACGGTAAGAACTATGTTCACAACATCAACGGTGTATTGGCAATGGGTCCGAAAGAAGACGCAGTTGTCGTAAACGTTCTTAACGTAACTCCGGAAGACGAAGCTGCAACAGGCAATGAAACGATCAACGCTGAAGGCGTGAAAGTTATCGCTGCTAACGGTGGTGTTCAGATCATCGGTGCACAGGGCAAAAAGGTTGTTATCACGAACATCCTCGGCCAGACAGTTGCTAACACAGTTCTTTCTTCTGACAACACAACAATCGCTGCTCCTCAGGGCGTAGTCGTAGTTGCTATCGAAGGCGAAGAAGCTGTAAAAGCAATCGTAAAATAAGAATGAATTTATAATCAAATAATTCTAAATAGATTGCGCGGGGTTGTGCGGGATGCGCGTAGAGACGGACGGCCGTCCGTCTCTACATTACGGATGAATATCCGTTTATCCCAATCAACACCAATTACCCTGCGACAGGCGAACAAGCGGTCAAGTTTAATATTAATAATACTAAAGTAATTGAATTAAAAGTTCAATGTAGCCTGTAGCCCTGTGAAGGACGAAAGCATACAAAAGATTAGTCCCGGAAGATGGTAACACTTCCGGGGCTTTGTCGTTTTATAGGGTTGCCGCTTCTTTGTCCCTGTGTTTGGCGCGCTGTATGTCACAGTAAGGAAAACCGAACCGGTCATTGAGTCTTCACTTCATTCTTACCACCGGCAAGTTTTATCTCCTGTCCGCCCCAGACGAATGTACCGGTCAGGGAGGCCGGCAAAGTGACCGTACCGGAAAGCCCTTTTCCGCTCTTCTTCAAACTGACTTCGATGATGCCTGCCGGATGAGGGATTTTTCCTTCGATTTGCTTCAACGATCCCAAATGAGGAGCGACACGCACCGAGCGGAATCCCGATTCGGCCGGCTCCACACCACAGACGGTAGCCAGGAAATCATAGACAGGGCTCGCGCTCCAGGCATGACAGTCCGAACGGGTCGGTTCCGGGTTTTCCGCAAACGTAGTCAATCCGATTGCCAGCATATCCTGCCAGGGTTTCAACATTTCCGTGTAGTGGTCTGCCAATCCGACCTTTTTTAGAGCACGGAACAGGTAAAAGCGATAATAGAAAGTCGCCTGTATCAAAGAAGGGTCCGTATTCAGCTTATTGAACAGCGCCTGTTGCTTCTCCTGCGGGACGGCATCCGAAAGGATTCCCATGATATTGGCGTGCTGGCTGTAACTTGCTTCATCCGGATCATCCGCAAGCATCTGTTTTCCTTCATTCCAACATTTATCCCAAGTATGACGACATAAGGATTGATAGACTTTTTCGTAAGAACGGGCCAAATCGGTTTCGCCAAATTCTTTCAGCAACTCGATCGCATCCTTCAAGGTATAAGCCAGTTGAAGGGAAAGGATGGAAGAACCACCTGTAATAGCAGCTTTATGAGTCCCGCCAAGCGGCTGGTCATTGTTCCAGGGCCACTGCTTCGGCCAGTCGATGAAGTTCCAGTGAGGCACCGGCCCCAAGATACCCGTCTCCGGATCGATCTTGCTTGTAAACCATTCTAACACGCTCTTGACACCCGGCATACAGTTTTTCACAAAAGCAGGATCATCCCTGTACATCCAGTAATCGTGCACCATATTAATCCAATAGAGCGAGAAAGGCGGGATGTATTGCGGCACCCGGCTCGGATAGCGGCTGGTCGTAATCCCCTCATACGAACGGGAATAGTCGAACATTTTGATCGCCTTCCGCATCAACCGGTCGTCCCCGTCGACATAGAGGGAAATCAATGCCTGGATGCGTGTGTCGCCCACATATTGCAGTTGTTCGTAATAGGGACAGTCGTAATAGGTCTCGTTCGCACACAACCGGGCTGTACGCCAACCGACCTCCCATATCTTCTGCAAATCCGGCTGGTCGCTGGCGAAGCTGCCATTCTCCTTGAACGGATAGGCGGTGTACATTCCATAAAGATCCAATAGGGTAAGCGGTTCCCCTTTCGTCTCGATTTCGACTTGCAGGTAACGGTAGGTACGGAACCACAACGGACGGAACACCCGGCCGCTTCCTCCGTCGGGATAGAATTTATCCGTAAATCCGCCTACCTCGCGCCCTTCTATATCGTTGCGGTTTCCTTTCTGTCCGTCCTTATACAAAGCTTCGCTATACCGCATCCGTATCTCGCTGCCCTTGCCTCCCGACACTTTCAGTTCCGGATAAGCATTCGTCAGATAGGACTGGTCGATCAGCAGCGTGACTTTCCGGTTGGCCGGAACCGTCATCGGGGCGTTTCCCTTTAGAAATGCAGAAGAAACAGTCAATCCTTCCGAACGCCGGATTGTCTGCATCCGCACCAAGGAGTCTTCCATCAGAGGGATATCGCGCCGGCACAACACCCAGTCATACCCAGTCCCGACCCCGTAAGGCTGCCCGCGTCCCAACGACACAACCTCTTTCCATGTACTGTCATCATAGTCCGCCGTTTCCCAATTCCAAGGATATAAAGAGGCATCCACAATATCGGCGCAACCCACATCCTGCCGGTTCTCAACAGAAGGGGCATAGGCCGGATTCTGATAGACTTTCCAGCCCCGACCGGTATTGACAACCGCTTCACGGGCCGTATTTCCCTGCACAATCAGACCTGTCTTCAACGTCATCTGCGCTCCCGGCGTATAACGTCCAGCATTCCAGACAATCGCGGCAAGCGTATTTTTTCCTTCTTTCAACAGAGAAGAGATATCTACCGTTTCAAAATACCAGTGGTTCAAATCTCCACGCGCCGGTCCATAGCAGACAGGCGTCCCGTTCACAAAAAGCCGGTAACGGTTGTCCGCCGAGACATTTATCACAAAGGATTCCGGTTTGCTATCCAGCTGGAAGCTCTTCCGGAAATGATAAACCCCATAATCATAAAGAGAAACCTGTGGACAGGATATCCAGTTAGCATCCCATTTACGGGCCAGAAGAGAGGCATCGGGAGCAACTTCCCGCACACCATTATTATCCACTGCATAGCCAAAAGCCGTAAACCGATGGACTCCCGCTCCGACATCCGGATACTTCTTTCCGTCGGGAAGGATAACTGTTGCAGTTGCATTCACCGGTACCTCGACCGTCAATTCAAATTTCCCCTCCTGGATCCGCCAGTCGGAACAGACCTGTCCATAAAGGGATTGATATGTGCCCCGGCAATAAGTAAGATCGCCTGCAGGTTGGGGAGCTATAATAATATGCTTCATCCCCGGCTTCGTTTCATCATAACGGATGCCGGCAAGCGTATTATAGAACCAGGCTACCACACTTCCGAACATAGGATGGCAACGGGAGGCTTTTCCTTCCCACCGTTCCCACAGGCAAGAGTAACGGTCGTCCATCACATAACCGAATCCCGGTATATCCCGCTGGTTCATCAACCGGAACGCGATATCGCTACGCCCGTTATCTGTCAGGACCTGCAACAATAAAGGAGTCGCCATAATTCCCGTATCGAAGTGATTCCCGATACTTTCCAAATGGGCAAGCAAGGCGTTGAACACAGCCTCCTTCTTCTCTTCCGGGACCATCCCGAAAGCCAGCGGAAAGACATCTGACCCCTGTCTGCCTTCCCAATAATGATTGGTCACGGGATTGAAAAAGACGGCATTAAAATCTTGTTTAATCTTCGTACACAGCCGGTCAAAATATTGTTTGTCTTCTCCTTTTCCTAAAGCTGCCGCCACTTTCGACATCAAGGATGCCGAATGATAATAGTAAGCCGTATTAACCAGGGCTTCCGGAAGTTCCATCTTCTTCCCCGGTGCGCACCAATCCCCCAAGCACCAGCCGTCCGGCTCTTCCCTGACGACGATTCCCCGCTCATCCGTTCGTGTGCCGAGATAGGAAATCCATTGTTTCATTCCTCCATAATGCCGGCTTAGCAAAGCAGTGTCACCGTAATAGCAATAATAAGCCCAAGGCATAATCACATAGGCCGAGCCCCATGCCGGACCACCGCCACCGCCTCCAAACGGAGCGGTATGCGGGACATAGCCACTCTTTCTGTTCCGGGCATCTTCCATATCGTCAAACCATTTCCGATAGAATTGAGTCATATCGAACGAAAGAAGGGAACTTTCCACGACCACTTGTGCATCTCCGGTATAAGCCAGACGTTCCCGGTGCGGGCAATCACTGCTGATACTGCCATGAAAGTTATTCGTCTGCGTCCGCAGATAGACTTCGTTTATCTTGTTGAACAACTCATTCGAGCAACTGAAACTACCGGTAGGCTTCGCATCCGTATGTACAACCTTCGCAATCAGACTGTTTTCATCTATCTTGACCCGGCGGGATGTAACTTCGATATAGCGGAAAGTATGCCAGGTAAAACGCGGTTCCCATTGTTCTTTCCGGTTCCCCCGCAAGGTATAGGAATCCACTTGTCCAAAATCATCATTCTCTTCTCCTACAAAACGGAGCTTGACCTGATCGCCGGCATTCCCCTCCACATTAATTTGCGCCCAACCGGAAACCATTTCCGGAAAAACAAACCAATAAGTGGAATCGGTTTTCTGTTCACAACGCACCGGTTTCAACGTCCTGACAACTCTGTCATAAGGGGCAAGCTGGGCATGTAAACGACCTGTCGGCGCTCTCATTATAAGAACGTTCTTCCAGGAAGAATCATCATATCCGTTCCGGTTCCAGCCATCCAGTTCTAAACGGGCATCATACACTTCGCCGGTAAATATGGCGTCATGCAACAAAGGGCCGGCAGTTGTTTTCCAGCTACCATCCGAGCCAATCATTTCCGTCGAGCCATCGGCATATTCTATTTCCAACTGGCATAATAAACGAGGCGTATCGTACCACATACAGCCTTCCACCGTCCGGTCACGTTGGTTATACCACCCGTTTCCCAACAGGACACCGACCGTATTGTCTTCTTTCTGCAACAAAGAAGTGACATCGAATGTATTATAAAGAACCCGCTGTGCAGACTGGTCGTCAAAGAAATAAAGCATCTTCTGTAGCGGACGGCGATCATAGTTGGTAACGGCGGGGGCCAATACCTGGTCTCCCACTTTTGTTCCATTGAGATACATCTCATAGAACCCCAATCCACAGATATAGGCTTTTGCCTGTTTGACCGGCTTGCTGATTCGGAATCCTTTACGGATATAGGGGGCGGGATAAGTCAAAGTCGAATCAGGGTAGCGGTCTTCCTGACTTCCGATCCAACGAGCTTTCCAGTCGGAAGGTTTCAACAGCCCCATTGTCCATTTCCCCGTACCGCTCCACGAAGAAGGTTTCCCTTTCTCATCCCAAACCATTACTTTCCAGTAAAGCGTCTGCCTCGATTCAAGAGGTTTACCCTTATACTCGATCTGATTGGAAGATGAAGAAATTACTTTCCCGGAATCCCAGAAGTCGGCTTGCTTATCCGTAAGCAACGATGGGGAGCTTGCCACCAGGATACGATAGGCTGTCTGGTTTTTTGCCTGTTCCGACGACTGCAACTGCCAGCCCAGCAAAGGCTTTTCATTCTCTACCGCAATCGGCTCTTCCAGATATTCACACCGAAGATTACAGACGGACATTCTTTCCTGCCCGGAAACAGAAGCGGCAAATCCTAAAAGGAAAGAGAGTAGCAGACAAAAATACTTCATAACATTAAGATTAACGGAGTGTTCACGATATCAATCGTACAAATATATCGATATCTATCCATCTGTTACTTACAAATTTGGGAATTAAATATGCAGAAATGATACAGGAAAGGCATTCCTGTTGCCAGAAAAGAAAAAAGGTTCGAAACTTCCGTTCCAAACCTTTTTCTTTCTGTGTGTTGTCTCACGAGGATTCGAACCTCGACAGACAGAACCAAAAACTGTAGTGCTACCATTACACCATGAGACAATCCGGCGCTTTATTTAAAGCGATGCAAAGGTAAGAATAAAATCTTACCCTGCAAGCGTTTTTGTACGAAAATCTTACTTTGCAATCAGCAAATAGTAGTTCTTCTTGCCTCTCTGAACCAATAAATATTTCTCATCCAGCAGAGAAGAGCAGTCGATCACCATATCCTGGTCTGCCAACTTTTCCTTATTTACACTGACGCCACCGCTCTGAACAAGCTTGCGCATTTCGCCTTTAGAAGGGAAAATGGCAGCTTTTTCAGTAAACAGGTCGATAGCCTTCACGCCGGCGCTCAGTTCGTCGCGTGAAACCTCAAACTGGGGAACACCGTTGAACACATCCAACAAGGTCTGTTCGTCCAAATGTTTCAAAGCTTCCGAAGTAGAGTTTCCGAACAGGATATTGGAAGCCTCGACCGCAGCATCGTAATCTTCCTGGGAATGAACCATGACAGTCACTTCCTTTGCCAGACGTTTCTGCAACGGACGGAGATGCGGAGCTTCTTCCTGCTCTTTGATCAGGGCCTCGATTTCATCCTTAGGCAGATCGGTAAATATTTTGATGTATTTGGCAGCATCGGCATCGCTTACGTTCAGCCAGAACTGATAGAATTTGTAAGGAGAGGTATAACGACGGTCCAGCCATACGTTTCCGGACTCGGTCTTACCAAACTTACCGCCGTCGGCCTTCGTAATCAACGGGCAAGTCAGGGCAAACGCCTCACCACCTAACTTACGGCGGATCAACTCCGTACCGGTCGTGATGTTACCCCACTGGTCGGTTCCTCCCATCTGCAGGCGGCAGCCTTCGTGTTCGAACAGGTACATATAGTCGTATCCCTGCAACAGCTGGTAAGAGAACTCCGTGAACGACATGCCGACAGACGATTCGCGGCTCAGACGTTTTTTAACGGATTCCTTAGCCATCATATAGTTAACGGTAATATGCTTACCGATATCGCGGATAAAGTTCAGGAAAGAATAATCCTTCATCCAGTCGTAGTTGTTTACCAACTTCGCAGCATTAGGCGCGTCCGAATCGAAATCCAGAAACTTAGCCAACTGCTTCTTAATGCTATCCTGGTTATGACGAAGCGTCGCTTCATCGAGCAGGTTACGTTCAGCCGACTTCATTGAAGGGTCGCCGATCATACCGGTAGCTCCACCGACCAGGGCAATCGGACGGTGTCCTGCACGCTGGAGATGTTTCAGCATCATAACCGACACCAGGTGACCGATATGCAATGAATCAGCCGTCGGGTCGATACCTACATAAGCAGAAGTCATCTCTTTTTGCAACTGTTCTTCTGTTCCGGGCATCATATCAGCAATCATGCCCCTCCATGTTAATTCTTCAACAAAATTCATCGTTTTAGATTATAGTATTAATTGAATGGCGGCAAAGGTACGACTTTATAATTGAAAATGGAGAATTGAAAATTGAAAATTAGGGAATAACAGTGATTTATGATAAATGCAGGACGTTATGAACGTTCTCCGCGACTTGCGCGGCAAACCGCTCCAGCGGAAGATCCAGGGAGGCTGAGAGGTGATCGTAGACGGTGCGGATATCGGTTTCGCGGTCGTCGGTTTCGGCAAATAAACGGTCCGGCCAGGCTATGCGCACGGCTGCCGGATTGAAGTGCTCGCCAAAAGAAAGGTAAAAACCTTGACGGATCAGTTGCCCGGCCAATATGGCATTGCCACGAAAGCCGTGGATGACCCAGGGCATACGGGGTTTGAGTTCTTTCTTCAGGGCGATCAGTTCGTCCCAGGCTTTGACACAGTGGATGATTAAAAAGACGCCGAGACTTTCGGCTAAAGCTGCCGACGCTTTGAAGACTTCTTGCTGACGTTCCAACGGCGCTTCCGCCAGCTTGTCCAAACCAGCCTCGCCGATTGCGACGGCACCCGGAAGCATGGCCTGCTGTTCAAGTCCGGCAAGCTGTTCCTCTACATTATATATATACCAGGGATGAATGCCGACGGAATGGAGCTTCCCCTTTCCCGCGCTCGACGCGGGATCGCACAAACAACCGGCTGTATCCTCTTTTCCGAATGACGATATGGCCTGTTCCGGATGCGATCCCGCGTCAAGCGCGGGAACGAGGCAGTTGACAATCGCGACATCTTCCGGATGAACCGATGGGCGGTGAGTATGTATATCGTAATAAACCATTACCTACGGGACAGGATCATAACCGCTACCTCCCCAGGGATGACAGCGAAGAATACGTTTGACTGCCAGATACAATCCTTTTATGGGACCATGTTTCTTGAGAGCTTGCACGGCATATTCGGAACAAGTAGGTGTGTACCTGCACGATGCCGGCGTCATGGGAGAGATACAATATTTATAGAAATAGACCGGCAACAACAGAAGAGTGGTAAAGAAACGCTTCATTATTCTTTGTTGCGAAGTACATTCAATGCTTTCGTCATCGCTTTCTCTATATCGGCAAACGGATGAATCTCCTTATCCAGATACAGGAATGCCACCAGCATACGCTTGTTTTTTTCTGTCAGCGGATCGATCAGGTCATATTTACGCACCCGGTAGGCCTCGCGCACCTGACGCTTGATCAGGTTTCGCTTGACGGCGCGTCTGAATTTCTTTTTGGGGACACTTATCATGATGGAGACAGGAGCCAACGCCTCCTCTTCCACCGGTAAATAAACAACCCGTAGTGGAAACGCTACAAACGATTGCCCTTTTTCAAACAACAGGTCAATGTAACGTTTCCACGACAGGCGCTCTTCTTTTGAAAGGGTGTACCTTCTATTTACCATTCTTTTTGTTACTACCCATCTCTTTTTTCAGATACAATTCCAGGGCAGCCGTCATCGACGGAGCTTCGGTAGTCGGTGCTTCCACATCCAGACGCAAACCGGCGTCTTTCACCGCTTTGGCTGTCGTCGGGCCGAAACATCCGATCTTTATATCTTCTTGCTTGAAGTTCGGGAAGTTTTTCAACAAAGAGGATATTCCGGAAGGACTGAAAAATACCAGCATATCATAGTCGAACTTCTCGTCTTTCGAGAAGTCATTGCTTACGGTGCGGTACATAACAGCTTTCGTGTAGTTAATCTTCTTTGCTTCCAACATAGTCAACAAATCATCTTTATGCACGTCTGAAACGGGCACAAGATACTTTTCTTTTGCATGCTTGCCGATAACAGTAACCAGATCATCCAGCTTGCCGCTCTGTCCAAAAAAGATCTTACGCTTTCTATACACAATATACTTCTGCAAATATACTGCGATAGCTTCCGTCATACAGAAATACTTCATCGTTTCAGGAATAGTAACGCGCAATTCTTCACACAAGTGGAAGAAATGGTCGATTGCCGTACGAGCCGTAAAAACAACAGCCGTATGATCCAGAATAGAAATTTTCTGCTGTCTGAACTCCTTAGACGTAAGGGGTTCTACTTTGATGAAAGGACGGAAGTCGATCTCTACTCCATACTTCTCTGCGATGTCGAAATACGGGGACTTCTCGGATGCAGGCTTCGGTTGTGATACCAGCAACTTTTTGATGTTCAATGCCATAGAGTACTTGTCTCGATAAAGTTATACAAATAAACCATACCTTCGTACAAAAATACCAGAGGTAAAATTTCTTGGGTGCAAAGGTACAAACTAATATATAATAAACCAGTGCTTTTCTTGTGAAATATCCGTATTGTCTTATAAATTATTACAAAACGACACAAAATATAAAGAATACAAAACATAACTACAGGTATTGTCACGTGAGTCCCGACAAACACTAACCACAGCACCGGGACGTATAGCGAGACGCCCCAAATCCCCATTATGGCATTATAACTTGTTTTCCATAGCCGGTATTTATTCGGATCGGCAAACACGCTGCCCAACAAAAAGTAACAACTTTGCTTAAACTGATAGAACAGGAACAGCACGCAAAAGATCGTGCAGAATGTCCACAAGACTTCCCTCCATTCCACATAACTGACAATCCCGTATATCCGTCCGATGGCAATCAGGGCAATACTGCAAAGAAATAAAACCTGGAACGTCATAAAGTTGCGGAAAAAGAAATCGCTTTTCCCGGCTACGCCATCAAACAGGTTCTGCCTTTCCTTCACCAGGAAAGCGTCTTTCAACATCTTCACAAACAGTTGGAAATTCAGCCGGAACACAAAGGCAAAAACAATAAACAGGAATAGGAGCAGCGAGAAGATCACATCGTCCACCAACTGCCCGTCCCATAACCGAATGCCCACGTATCCTTCAAATATACTCATGTTCCCTATGCGTATTACGGGTGCAAAGATAGATGACAATTGACAATTGACAGTTGACAATTGACAATTATTTCATCTCTGTACAAAAAAGAAAGGCAAGCTTACCCGACAAGCTTGCCTTCTCAAAAATAATCAACCGTTAATAATAACGATCTTAGAAACTATCTTTTAGATATTATAGTATTCTTCCCAACCCTGGCGCGGCATATCGCCAACCAGCATCTGGTTCATGACAGGATCGTTCACGATCTGTTTCAGGTCGCGGTCGAATACGATCTTACGGTTCATGCGCTGTGCCAATACACCCAGGCAGAATACCTGGCTCAACGGACCGGCGATATGGAACGGAGAACGGGTCTGTTCCTTACCCTGGCAAGCCAACAGGAAGTTTGCGTAGTGGTTGGACGGGCTCTTCTGATATTCAGGCAATGTCGGATTCATATCCTTAGCTACCTTATCAGGAATTACAGACAATGTGCTACCGTGAGAGCCACCCTTGAATGTTAATGTCTTTGTATAGATTTCCTTACCCGGGTTCAGTTTAGTCAGCTGCAGTTTACCACCGGCAACAGTCGGGATATTCGGGTCTACATCCGAAGAACCATAGTTTTCAGGAACAGGAGGAATATTGTCCAAACCGTCATACCAGGTAACATCTACGCTCGGCATATCTTTTCTTTCCGGGAAACGGAAGAGGATACGGGAAGACATCGGATAGAAGAACGGATTGTGATCTTTCAGATACAGCGGGTTAATTTCTGTCGGCAAGCCGAGATCCAGGAATTGATGAGCCGTATCGAGGATGTGAGCTCCCCAGTCACCCAGCGCACCCATACCGAAGTCATACCAGCAACGCCACTGTCCCAAATGATAATCGTGGTTATATTCGTGGAACGGACGAACACCTAACCAAGTATTCCAATCCAATGTTTCGGGAACCGGTTCGCCCATCGGCATATGCTTGATGTTCGGGTTCCAGTTATGCCAGCGGCGCGGAGAGTTCATGTGAGCCGTGATAGCCGTTACGTCTTTGATCAGGCCGGCTTCTTTCCATGCTTTAAACTGGAAGTAGTTAGCTTCGGAGTGTCCTTGGTTACCCATCTGGGTTACGACACCGAATTTCTTTTCGGCCTTCATCATCAGTTCGATTTCCTGGAAGGTGCGGGCCATCGGTTTTTCTACATATACGTGTTTTCCATGAGCCATAGCCTCGATTGTGATCGGGAAATGGGCGTGGTCAGGCACACCGACTGTCACAGCGTCGATCTTATCAGCCATCTTGTCGAACATCTGGCGGAAATCCTGGAAGCGCGGAACCTTCGGGAACATGGAAATAAGTTTCTGGGTATGAGGTGCACCCATATCCACATCGCAAAGGGCTACGACTTCGCAAAGACCGGTTTTATACAGTTCTTGTGCGATCTCGCCTCCGCGATTACCGATACCGATAAAAGCGATTCTTACTTTTTCGTTAGCGCTAACGAAAGGAACACCCGGCATTCCATTGGCTTTCGACGGAATCCAGAAAGAAGGAATTGCTGTAGCAGCAGAAAGAGCAAATGCCCGTTTCAGAAACGAGCGGCGTGAAATGTCATCTGATTTCATGGTAAATATATTAGATAAATTATTAATGTTTGCGTGCACATTAAAACAACAACCTCACAAAAATAGATATTTTTTTCTTACAGAAAAGCATTCTTCCCAGTTTTTTCCTAAATAAAGGCAAACGTTTTCAGTATTATGTCTGTTGTAATAAAAAACTGTTACATTTGTCGCCTCTTGACAATAAGAAAATAAGTGATATGAAGATCAGACAGATTCTCTCCATCGGATGTCTCCTTTGGATACTCGCCGCCTTCCAACTGGCAGCCCAGCAACCGCAGCTCCAGCCGTTACCCGTAGACCCGAAAGTCAGATACGGGAAGTTAGATAACGGACTAACCTATTATATTCGCCACAATGCGCAGCCGAAAGACCGCGCGGATTTCTTTATCGCCCAGAACGTAGGCTCCATCCTCGAAGATGAAAACCAGCGCGGACTGGCACACTTCCTCGAGCATATGGCGTTCGACGGAACCCTGAATTTTCCCGGACACGGCATGGACGAGTTCACCGAGAGCGTCGGGATGCGCGGAGGCGAGAACTTCAACGCTTACACAAGTTTCGACGAAACAGTCTATATGATCATGAACGCTCCGGTCACACGTGAGAGCGTTGTCGACTCCTGCCTCCTGATCCTGCACGACTGGTCGGGCTTCATCACGCTTGCAGACACGGCCATAGAGAAAGAACGCGGCGTGATCCGGGAGGAATGGCGCACGCGACAGGACGCACAGGCACGCATCTGGGAACAGCAGCTTCCGAAGATGTTCCCCGACAATAAATACGCACACCGGATGCCGATCGGGACAATCGACGTCATCAATAACTTCAAACCGGACGAGCTCCGGGCTTACTATAAGAAATGGTATCGTCCGGACTTGCAGGGAATCATCATTGTGGGCGATATAGACGTTGACCAGGTAGAAACCGCCGTAAAGCGCATCTTTGCCGATATCCCCGCCCCGGTCAACCCCGCCAAGCGCGAATACACGGAGGTGGCGGACAACGACAAACCGCTTGTCTCCATCGCCAAAGACAAGGAGGCATCCAATATCATCCTCTCCATTTTCTACAAGCATGACAAGATGCCGCACGAACTGTATGCGACAGCCGCCGGACTGATGAAAGATTACATGGAAAATGTGATCGAAACAATGATAAACGAACGCTTTGCCGAGATGATGCAAAAGGCGAATCCTCCTTTTGTCGCTGCACAGGCTTCGGATGGCGACTTCATGATCGCCAAGACAAAAGGTGCCTTCACGGTTGCCGCCTTAGTAGAAGAAGGCGGCCTGAAAAGAGCGCTCGACGCACTCGTGACAGAAACGGAACGGGTGAAACGTTATGGCTTCACGGCCTCCGAATACGATCGCGCCCGCATCAATGTGCTGAAACAATACGAATCGCTGTTCAACGACCGCGACAAACAGAAGAACCGTTCCTTCACCAACGAATATGTCCGCCATTTTACCGACGGAGGTTATATTCCGGGCATCGAAACGGAGTACCAGCTGATCAGCGGAATCGCTCCGCAAATACCGGTTGAACAGGTTAACCAGTACGTAAAGGATCTGATCGGTGATAAAAATATTGTAATCGGCCTGACCGGTCCGGACAAGGAAGGCATGAAATACCCGACCGAAGCACAGCTGCTCGAGGATTTCATCCAGGCACAACAGCTACCAGTCGAACCTTACGAAGAGACGGTTTCCAACGAACCGCTGATTCCCGGGCTGCCCGCACCCGGACAGATCAAAGAGACGAAAACAGACCCGCTGTTCGGCGCAACTGTCCTTACACTCGGCAACGGCATCAAAGTCGTACTGAAACATACGGAGTTCAAAAAAGACGAAATCCTGATGACGGCAACCAGTCCCGGCGGCAGCACCTTGTTCGGAGCAAAGGACATCGATAACCTGAAGGTATTCAACGACGTGATCACGCTCGGCGGAGTCGGCAACTTCTCGGCAACCGACCTGAACAAGGTCCTGGCGGGAAAGAAAGTCTCCTGCTCTCCTTCCATCGGCCTGAATACGGAAAACGTAAACGGTTATGCCGCCCCGTCCGACCTGAAGACGCTGTTCGAACTGGTTTACCTCAACTTCACGGCGCCGCGCATGGACGAAGAGGCCTACACCTCTTTCGAAGGCCGTATGATCGCACAGTTGAAGAACCTGCAATTAAACCCGATGGTCGCATTCAACGACACGCTGACAGAGGCCATTTACAAGAATAATCCGCGTGCAGCCCGCATCACGGCTGACGACTTCCGTAACATCAGTTACCCGCGCATTATGGAGATGTATAAGGAACGGTTTGCAGACGCTTCCGACTTCGTCTTTACGTTTGTCGGCAACATCGAAATGGACAGCATCCGTCCCTACATCGAACAATACCTGGCAACACTGCCCGCCAAAGGACGCGTCGAGAAAGGCAATCCCGCTGAAGTCCCGGCCATCCGCAAAGGCGAGTACACGAATATCTTCAAGCGTCAGTTAGAGACACCGAAAGCATCGGTTGTCAACTTCTGGTCCGGGCAGATGGATTACAACCTGGAAA
The DNA here is from genome assembly GCF_003479205.1 of Parabacteroides sp. AF17-28. Lineage (NCBI taxonomy): Bacteria > Pseudomonadati > Bacteroidota > Bacteroidia > Bacteroidales > Tannerellaceae > Parabacteroides > Parabacteroides sp. AF17-28. Next base: position 14,542 of record NZ_QUGV01000034.1, read on the forward strand.
ACATCCAGACGGCCACTATGCTGAAACAAATCCTCGATCTCGTCTATATGGAAAAGGTACGCGAAGACGAAAGCGGCACCTATGGAGTACAGACTTCCGCACAGATTTCCTCCTTCCCGGAAGGACAAACCTTCCTGCAGGCCTATTTCGATACGGACCCGGCCAAACGGGAAAAGATGAACGAGATCGTCCGCACCGAGCTGACAAACATCACCGAGTCCGGTCCGCGTGAAGAAGATTTCAAGAAGAGCCAGGACAATATCCTGAAACGGCATGCCGAGAACCTGCAAGAAAACGTCTATTGGCTGACGACATTAGACAATTACTATTTCCGCGGATTCAACGGCGAAACGCAATATGTCGAAACACTGCAAGGCATCACACCCGCCAAGATTCAGGCATTTGCCAAGAAGTTGATCGGACAGGGCAACCGGATCGAGGTGGTCATGGAACCGTAAGGGAGTGTGAAAAACTGTCCTGTTCCCGCGCTTGACGCGGGATCGCATTAAAACCGACCCTATAAACAACTGATTGATAAGGCCTGTTCTTTTGCGGCCCCGCGTCAAGCGCGGGGACAAGGGTGTTTTCAACAGACCGCTTTCGTCCAAAAGATACCGTTTCCCATCTTCTACTATCATCTTGCTTCAAATCTGCCCCCTCCGCTAACACGCCTTCTTTCCCAAGCGCCCCTTCCAGCCTCCCCCGGCAGGCAATTTTCATTACATGCAGACCCATTTCCGATTACATGCCGATCCATTTGTCAACGGATGCCCACCCATTTGCCAAAAGACAGGCACCTTTTTCCACAAACATAAGCACTTTTTCCCCCGAAAGTACCTTCTTTTATACCCGAAAGCCACTGCTTTTATGCTAAGAAGTCACTATTTTCGGAGAAATAAGTGACTGTAACCGTGTTGTTTTCTCTGGAAGGCTTCTCCTGGCAGCCCTTTCCGGATTATCATTTTGCCGGATATCAGAACAGATAATGACCACGCATTCCAACCGCATGCCTATGAAAACCGTTTCCCGAAGCAAAAAGATATCCGTTCTTTTATCCTGGTAGCAGAATGTCAAACCTTAAGTCCGCGAGAATCGATTATACAAAAAAATCCGGCAGATTCCCTGCTACACGCAAAAGAAACCCTGCCGGATTTGACTTTTTGACAATCTGTCAATTTATGATTTACTCTTTACTTTCAAATGGTCGAAGCCTTCGCCATACACACCGATAACGGCACTCTGGGAGATAAAGGCCCGCGGGTCGATATCATTGATGATCTGAAAGATCGTATTGGACTGGCTCTTTTTTGCCAACACGAACATCATCTTTACCGATTTCCCCGTGTAAAGCCCTGTCCCGTCGATCACAGTCACGCCACGGTGCAAGGCATTAATCTCCCTTCCGATCTCTTCATATTTATTGGAAATGATAAAGAACTGGACTGACTGGCGGGAACTGTTGACCACCTGGTCGATCATGTAGCCGGTGACAAACAGCGTCACATAACCGTAAACCACCTTCTCCAAATCGTGCAACACAAAATAACTGGATGCAATAATAATCATATCGCAGAACATAATCATACGTCCCAGACTGACATCCCGGTATTTGTTGACGATCGCCGCAATGATATCCGTTCCGCCCGTACTGCCGTTCGACGCAAAAGCGACACCGATACCGCCACCACAAAAGATAGCGCCCAGAATGCAAGCCATAAAGGGCTGGTTCTGCAACAGTTGGAGTCCGGCAGTCAATTGTTGTATCACGGAAAGGAAAAACGTCAGAACAAAAACCGCAAACACTGTCTTCACGCTGAACTTCCATCCTAAGATCTTCAACGAAAGCAACAGTAAAAAGCCGTTAATGGCAAAGTAAGTGTACTGTACGGGCAAACCTGTCCCCCAGTAAATAATAGAGGCGATACCCGGAACAGCTCCCGATGGCAAATCGTTCGGCAACAGAAAAACGGTCCATCCTATACCGTACAAAATCATACCTAAGGCAATGCCCAGGTAATCCTTTAATTCTCTAACCGAAAAAGGGTTAGACTTTATTGACAATGTTGGTTTCATTCTTGTTTGTTTTATGCGGCTGCAAAAGTAGTGAAAGTTTGAATGCAGCCGCACAAAACATATCTAATATTTCCAGCTATCCTTCCATTCGATAACAGGCTGATCGCCTTCGAAGCGGATAGGGAGCCAGATGTAGCGGCCGTCTATGGCGTTTTGGGGTGTCCAGCGGTCGCCCATGTAGATGAACTGTCCGGGTTTTCCGGGAACAGGCAGCACATATGTGCTCTGTGAATGGAAAGAAGTTTCCGAATCGGCGCCCACAAAGGGATTGGCCAGCTCTTCCCAAGGCCCCCAGATAGAGGAAGCGACAGCGGAACGTCCCGGGTTCGGCGCCCAACCGGTGCAGCCGGACATGATCAGGTAATACTTGCCGTCTTTCTTGAACATGGCAGGCGCTTCCATAAAGCGACCGACAAAGAAGCGGGCGTAATTACCGGAACAGGCCGTGTAATCGTCCGTCAGTTCGGAAATATGCAGCGTGCTGTTATCCTCCGAAGCATAGATATGATAAGCCTTCCCGTCATCGTCCACAAACAGGTTCATATCGCGTGCCATCTGTCCGTTCTCGAAGTCACGGCCTAACAGGTTCAGCGTATCGGGATGCGCAGGCAGGTCGCCGCCACCGAAACCGTTCTTTGCCTCTTCGGGCACCTTGCCTTTATGAATCTCCAGCACGTTCTTCGGCCAGAAGCCGGCATTCGGACGGTCGGCGGAAAGCAGTGTGTAAGGTCCTGTGACCTTGTCGCTCACGGCAACGCCGCTCTTGGCTCCCGCATAGCCGGCTCCTTTCGGTTCGAGGTGGAACCACATCACATACTTACCAGTCTTCTTATTAAAGATTACCTTCGGACGTTCCAGGATACAGCCTTTTACAATCGGGCTGGATTCATCTTCCGAGACGGACAAAGCGATTCCCTCGTCTTTCCAGTTATACAGGTCTTTGGAAGAATAGCAGTGCACGCCGACCAAAGCCCGGTTGCCCGCTTCACCTTCCGTCTTATGTTCGCCAAACCAATAATAGGTGTCGCCCTGCTGCAACATTCCGCCTCCGTGGGCATTGATATGCACGCCGTTATTGTCCGGCCAGATTTCTCCGGGCTTAAAAGCGTTCTCCACCGAAGCGGTATCCGTCTTCCCTTTACATCCGCACAGGGCGAAGATCAGCAATAGGGGATAAATAGCAACTCTCTTCATATTCATTCGTTTATACATCGCAAATACGGATACATTTTTCAAGTGAAGCGATCTTGTCTTCCTGTTTCGGGACAAACTCCTGTCCGACGAAGCCCTTGTAGCCGGTTTCCACAAGCGCCTTCATGATGGCGGGATAGTAAAGTTCCTGTGTCTCGTCGATCTCCGCACGCCCGGGATTGCCTCCGGTATGAATGTGGGAGAAGTATTCGTGGTATTTGCGGATGTTCTCGATGATGTTCCCTTCCATTATCTGCATATGGTAAATATCATACAGCAGCTTGAAGTTGGGAGAGCCGACACGACGGCACAGCTCGACGCCCCAAATCGTATGATCGCACTGGTAATCCTTATGTCCTACGCTATTGAGAAGCTCCATTGTCAGCACGACATTGTGCTTCTCTGCCAACGGCATCAGGCGCTTCAACCCTTGCGCACAGTTTTCCCATCCTTGCAAGTCGGTCAGGCCGTTGCGGCGTCCGGAGAAACAGATCAGGTTGGTCAATCCGGCCTCGGCCACCATCGGAATCACTTTCTCGTAGCTGGCAACCAGTTCGTCATGCAACTTCGGATCGTTGAAACCGCGGTCGATGCCTAAGCCAGCACCCTGGCACATAGCGACAGTCAAACCATGCTTCTGCACCACAGGCCAGTCCTGCGGGTCGAGCAGTTCGATCGATTCGATCCCTATATTCTTACATATCTCACAAAATTCATCCAGAGGATAGCTGCCGAAGCACCATTTACTCACGGAATGGCGGATATTGCCTTTCAGCGGTTCGGGTTTCTCCACTTTCTTCTTTTTTGCGGGAGCGGCTGCTTCCATACCGGATACGGCCATTGCTGCACTGCCTGCCAATACTGTCTTGATGGCGGTTCTTCTTGAAATGTTTTTCATACTATTCTTGTTCTTTCGTTAATTCAATTATTTAATCAGCTCCCATTTGCCCTGCAAATAAGCTTTGTCGATCACGCCAGCCAAAGCCTTGTCGTTTGTCCGTTCGGCCAAATCCTTCAGGTCATTATACAGATAGAACTGCAACCAGAAGCCGTAATGATAGCGTTCGCGGGTAGACTTCGGCTGTAACATCAGGGCATACCATTTAGTGTTCAACTTCTTGGCTTTCGCTACTTCAATCGCTTTTTCAGCATTCTTCCACATATTGTCGGAGACTTGGGACTGGAGGTCAAGGAAGTCTTTATACTTCATGTCAGCGGTATTGATGATCGGACAACGGTCGTCCAATCCCAGTTCCTTCATGGAAATGCGCTGTTCGAAGACCTTGTCACCATCCAGATCGAACTCCATCAAGTCGAAGAAGCCGTTATTGTCCGTATCCGTATATTTCACGGTTGGGAACACTGTCGGCTCGGTCTCGATACGTTTCGGACCGTAACCGTCATAGATTCCACCCATTCCCTGGTAGAACTTGGCGTTCTGGTCTATGCGCCAGCAGCCCCATTCGGCTCCGTAAAGATGAATCTTTCCGTCTATCGGGCTGACGTACAACTGGCCGTGGCCGGAGTTATCCAAGTCCCATTCGCCCCGGTCACCTGCCGGGTCCGACTGGCCGTTATTATCGATACCGCCTTGTCCTTTACCGACCTTGAAGGGATCGAGCGGCTGATAAAGTTCGACACGTTCCCAGCGGTTGCAGTCGTCATCCTCGTCATACGTGAACCAGGCTTCATCCCATTTTCCTTTGTTGAATGTAAGATCCCAGGCGGCATCATGATCCGGATACAACAGTTCCGGCAACTGACGCCAGCGGGCATCCATAAAGAAAGTATCGGCTTCGGGAAGTCCGCGCAGATTCTTGTTGATATGTTTCTGGTCTTTGTAGCTGAAACCGGGACCGGTGAAGCGGATCGTCATATCCAGGTCGAACTCATTGCCCGGACCATTATCATTATCCATATCTATCGAGATGGAGGCCCAGTCGATACTTCCGGCAAGGACGGAATTTGCCTGCCCGTTTTCCTTCACAATCTTAGGCGTATCACAGAAACGGATTGCCATTTCCGTCAGCCCGTCGTTGTCGGGATCATAAAACAGAAAAGGATTCTCCCAGTTCATACGGACATCGTTTACGCGTTCGGTCGAGCTGTGTATCTTCATGAAAGCGCTCTTCCCGTGATAATCTTCGTAAAAGTCGCTGATTCCGTTATGTATCCAGCAGCGGAGCGTGAACGTATTCCAGTCGACGTAGTTGAACACGTCGTCTTTGTCCGTGTCGATCACCCACATATAATGGCCGTTACCGGTCTTCATCCGGTCTGCCTCGGGAATGTTATCGACAACGACCTGCATAGCCGGATTACCGTCCTCATCTTCGCCTACCCAGTCGATAATCAAGTCGCCGTAACCACCGTAAATGCCATCCCTGTTGCGGTCGATCATCAGGCAGTCGTTATCGGTATCGCCTTCCAGATCGCCATATTGCATATCATCGTCATCATCGATCCATTGCACGGGAATACCGTTAGCCGTCACCGTACGCAGGATATCCGGATCGCCGTCACCGTCCAAGTCGATATAAGTCGGCTTATATCCGGCCGGGGCAGGCGGCAGGCGATATGGGATCAGCAAGGTATTTGCATTCCAATAGTCCTTCTTCACGGGTTTATCCGTCTGCGCAGAAACGCCTTGTGCACTCAGCAGCAACGAACCGGCTGCCAGTAATAATGTAATCGGTTTCATCATGTATGTGGATTAATCGGTGATTTGTATATGTTTAAGCCATTTCTGTATCAGGTCTTTCACTTCCTGGTAATATGTAAAGTTATGCCGGAAGCCCCATCCGTGCCCTCCGTCGGGAAACATATAGAGGGAAGCGGGAATATGATGTTCGTTCAGAGCCGTATAATAGAGAATCGAGTTCAACGGCGGAACGCTCTTATCGTCATCACTCAGCAGAAGCAATGTTTTCGGCGTCTTGTCATCCACCTGTTTCTGGAGTGAGTAGCGGTCGATCAATTCCTGGTTGCCGATATCATTTCCCAGCAGGTTCTTCTTGGAACCGCCGTGCGTATTCATTTTATCAAAGCTGATTACCGGATAATAGAGGATCGCAAAGTCCGGCCGGTTAGCATCCGCAGCCAATGTGCTGAGAGATGCGGCCAAATGTCCGCCGGCAGACGAACCTATAACGCCAACTTTATGGGTATCAACATTCCATTTGGCTGCATTTCCTCGGATAAGGGACATCGCTTTCTCTGCATCACTCAACGGAATCGTATGCACGCCTTTCGGCATCCGGTATTTCAGAACAACTCCCACAAAACCGTTCGAAGCATACCACTTCGCCATATCGTGCCCTTCATGGTCCATCGCCAGCCCTGAATATCCGCCGCCCGGGCAAATCAATACCGCCGGCGCCGCCTTCCCGCTCTTCGCCGGATGATAAACAAAGATTTCCGCCTCACTGGCTTCCGGCTTATCCGGCCAGAGCTTAAATTGTTCTACCTGCTGCGCCCAAACCACCGGAGCAAAAAAAGACAGGAGCAGTAAAAGAAAGTGTTTCATAAGGTATTATTTCTTAATCATTAACCGAGTTATTAAAAACAGGTGCTAATGTAACGAAAAAAACTAAATACACCTATAAACCGGGACAAAAAGAAATAAGACCATACTATATGTAAGTCTTTTTATAAGAATTGAGAAACGATTTTTACTCCCATCTCAAATAATTCGGAGGCCTTATCCATACCCTGTTTCCGATATGCCTGCGCATTATCATAGTTAGAATAAACATTCATAAGACAATCTGCAATCTGTTCACCTGTCGTATCATTAATCTCAAACACCCATTCATCAAAGCCCAAATCATAATACATCTGCCCTTTTATCGTATCTTCCGGCTGGCGAAGATAAAAAGCAGGTGTCCCATTTCGCAGAGAGATAATAGGTGAATGACATTCAAAGCTAAGAACACAAAAAGCTTTGCTATAGAGAGACGCCGCCTCATCAGGCAACCAATATCCCCGCTTGACGACATTTTTTTTGACATCATCCGGTAGAGGATCAATCAAAAGTTCATCCATTATATCGACTTGATAAGTCATTTCCGGACAAATAAGAACTTTATTTCCTGTTTTCCTTACCCAGCGAATGATTGCTTCCCGAGCTTTGGCATGGTCGATTTCCTTCCACTTATTGTTCAATGCCGTTGTCTCTTCTATTTGTCTTTCCGTATAACTCTCGCGCTGAATCAACCAATAAGGCGTCTTTCGCAAACGGGGAATCACACAAATAAATTTACGGTCTTCCAAGTCGTTAGCAATTAAAAAAGCACGAGCACTTTCTTCATCATAAATATTCAGAGCGAAGGTTGCATCAGGTACGAAACGGATTTCAGGCTTCGTGATCCCTGCTTCCTTCAGTTTCCCGATTGAAGCTGTCTCACGGGTGAAAACAAACGAAGCATCTTCCAATAGATTTTTCAGAGAAGGTGAGATATCCTGGATAGTTGTTCCGTAAATTCCGAAAGGTTTATCCGTGATTTTACGCCAAGCCTCTAAACAGTTAGCCGCAACAACCGACGGCCCTGAACCGTGAATAAAGACATCCGCACGATCAATGGCCTCCAATAATCTGCCGTCTGTAATCGTAAAATCTTTATCCGGATTACCATAAAGAATATCTATCTTAGGAAAATTCTTTTTGAGCAAAGCCTCTACCTTTTCGTTCTTGCTCCGTTTCCACAAGGTAATAGTTGCTTCTGGCAGATATGTTTGCAGAATATGCAGCAAACCCGGCGTATGGGCAATATCCCCAATATTCACATCCTGCCAGCCAGAAACAACCAACAAATATGGATTTCTCTTCTCTTCCTTCACCTTGTTCAAACAGGATGGCAGAAATATTGCAGCCGAAAAAATGCCTGCTTGCTTTAAGAAAGCTCGTCTGTTCATCATAGTTTTCCTATTTTAATGAGTCTAATAATTCTTTCAAATGTTTAATATATACTTCACGCGGCTGGCAATTATATTTCTTGCAAAGAATAGCTGCGGCAGCAACCACTTCCCCCATCATCCCGGTTGTATTTTGTACACGGGTAGAAGACAATGCAATATGCGAGACACTGATGTTCCGCCCTGCCATAAACAAGTTATCGACATTAACAGAATAGAGGCAACGGTAAGGAATACGATAAGGAGGTGGAACCTGGTCATCACGCAAATAACGGCGGGGAGTTCCCAGATCATTAAAATAATGTTTCATTGTTGAAATAAATTCCTCTCCCGGGAAAAAGAATGTATTTTTAGGAGTCGGGAAATGTTGGTCTATCGAATAGGTTCCTATTACAACAGCGTCATCATACCTTACATACTCCTTCTCTATATCTTGTTGTACAAAGAATACATCTCCTACCAGACGACGTGATTCCCGTTTTCCGGCAATGTAAGTCATCATGTCCAGTTCCCGGTTTGCATATTCTTTCTTAAACTTACTGTCGTTTTTCAGGAAAGCCCAGTTTCCATAGATAGCGCGGAACAGATAATCCCGGATATATTCTGCATCATTTACTTGGTCATAGCGGAAACCGCTTTCCCACCAATTACTACCGGAAATAACCTTTTCACAAGATTCATCATTGAACTGTATCGCCCATTCGCATCTCGGAAATGATACTTCAGCCGGCATCACTTTGCTTTTCCATGAAATTGTCGCACCCAACACGATATTATCCGGCCTGTCCGGAGCTAATGTTTCTCTTGTTTCCTGCCTCATCTCGCGCCCCACACGATATTCGGCACCCGCCAGATAACCTAAGTTGCCATCTCCGGAGCAATCGACAAACAATGGGGAAAAGAACTCTATCTCTTTTCCATTCTCAATATGTTTAGCGGTCACAGACTTTATCTGCTTGCCTTCCTTGGAAGCTGCAAACACATGCATATTCGGGAAATAGGACAGCGTTTTCTCCGCTTGTATCATTTCAATAACCTGATCTTCCTTACTATATACATTCCGTATTTCTCTGATTACATTTCCTAAAGCAGTATACGGTTTTACATTCATCTCCCCACTGGCAACCACCCTTATCTCGGTACTGTTGTTTCCTCCCGGAACAGGACGGTTATTAATCAACGCTACTTTCAAACCTTCCCGTGCCCCTTTGATAGCTGCACTCAACCCTGCTGTACCGGCTCCAACTACGACGAGATCATAATGGCCTCCATCTTCGGGTTTAACCGGGATATTCAACAGTTGTTTTCTGAACGCCGACAAATCGTCTTTCCGGTTGGGGATAGCGGAATTTTTGTTCTTTGTAAAAAGGATCGCATCACATCGTCCCTCAAATCCGGTCAAGTCTTTTAATGTAACAATATTGCTCTTTTCTTTTATCTCGACACTTCCGGCATATTCCCAATCCCATTGTGTTCCCATTCCCAATTCGTTATCAAGAGCCGCTCCGTTTACAGCAATTTTAAACCTACCTGGAGACTCTTTCGTCTTCCATGGAGAACACCAATTCCAGGTACGGGCATATACATGCCAAGTCCCTTTTTTCGGAATCATTACTTCCGTTGAAGCATCTTGCACCGGCTTTCCTATACCGTGAGCCAACAGGAAAGGAGATCCCATCTGATCCATGAACTGCTGGTCCAATACCCATCCACCTTTTTCATTAAAACTCTCTGCTTCAACCAGTACAAAGTCCTTTTTCTGCGCAAGAAGCGAAAAAGAAATAAAAGCTTGGCACATAAGCATCATATAAATAAGTCGAAATACTTTTTGCATACCTATTATTATTAATCGTGTTACAAACTATGAGGAAGCAGGAAAGCTCCCGCTCCCTCACTTGTATTATTTACTCGGCAGCTCCGGGGTAACCGGGATTCTGTAATAATTTTGCACCCGTATTCGCATCAATTGCTGTTTGAGGAATTGGCCATAATTCATGGTAAGGTTCCATATTGTCCTTAACCCTGAAATTATATTTCATCGTTCTTTCATATAATTTATTCAGTCGAACCAAAGTCTTTCTACGCGGTTCTTCAACAACTAATTCGCGCATACGTTCATCCAGAATATAATCTAACGATATTTGACCAGGCTGAACGGGTTTAGCTTGTGCTCTTCCTCTGACAACATTAATATCATTTGCAGCATTTACCAAATCTCCTTTATGGAAATAGGCTTCCGCCCTTAACAAATAAGTTTCAGAAAGACGCATTATGTACCGATCATTAGGTGTCCTTCCAGCCATAGCCCCCCAAGGCATTTCCCCTTCTATCTTACGGAAGTAAGGATAACACACTCTAAATGTATCAACCGATTTATCCGTTATTGTTCCATCAGACAAAGTAATATACATTTTGCCATCATCCTTCTTTGTCAGAACTAATTTTTCCCCATTATACTTAGAATCAGGATTATTCATATAAAAATCTTTCTTAAAGTTATAAGGAGAGTAACGCATATCGTTCGGATCATCCCATATCTCATAATTAGCATGATTTAAAGGGCGAATAATCCCCTGCATACGTCCTACTGTGTCACAAACCAGAATCTTTTTACCATCAGGATAAGTTACATCTTCTATTTTAGGTCCCCAAAGACGAAGTTGTGCATTGTTAGCTTCTTCGGCTCCCGGAGTCAAATATTCGAACTGTACGACCCATATCCCCTCTTTATTGCCTGAGGCTCTATTTTGTTGGTTAGTCCAAAACAAGTCAGAGTAATAATCTCCCGGACGGCTTGTATCACCAAAACGGGATTTCACGAGTGCGTATTCTCCACAACTACCGTCAATAACAGCAGTAGCAGCGGCTATCGATTTATCATAAAATGACTGATCTCCTGTTTCTTGTCCTAAACTAATGTATACTTCTGATAACAGATGGTTTGCCGCAGCTCGAAAAATACGTCCATCTTGTGAAGCATCAGATGTAACAATCGGTAAATATTGGGCTGCAAATTCCAAGTCCTTCTGGATAAACTCAAGAACTTCTTTCCGTGAAGCACGTGTATAATCAAAACGAGGACTCAGTTCTTCTTTATCGACAATAGGCACACCTCCAAAAAGATTCACTAAAATATTATATGTATAAGCCCGAAAAAACTTAGCCTCTGCTACAATTGCATTTTTTTCGTCTTCTGTCCAAGAGACATTTGGATTCTCTGCCCTGGTAACAACAAGATTAGCATCTTTCAACATTTTCTGATAAGCCCAGTTCCAATAGAACTTGGGGGTTGCATGCTCCGGTAGAATCAGACTGTAATCATTAAAGAAACGACCATCTGTAACACCGCTGCATGCCACATCTGTCCCGGTATTCATGACATCTTCATTATTCGACTGAAAAAGTCCGCTACGAGCAAAATTATGTAAGGAGTAAATTACTGTCTCAAACCCCTTTTTAGAAGTCAATAAGTTTTCCGGACTGAATTTATCCATCGGCTTCTCTTCCAAGTAGCTATCGCTACATGACACCTGTGTTCCCAACAATAAAATAAGCGTAGAGAACAAAACTATGTATCTTGATTTTTTCATCTTTACTACGTTTTTTAATTATAAACTGATCTGAAGTCCCAAAACCCATGATTTTATCAATGGACCATTCTTGGAAGCTCTCCCTCCGGAAGCATGTTCCGGATCCCATCCATGCCAACCAGTCCAAGTTGCAAGATTTTTTCCACTAACATAAACTTTTACATTATTCAATGTTAACTTTTGAATTAGTGATTTTGGAAGACTGTACGCCAAAGAAACATCCTGCAATCTCAAATAAGTCAACTTTTCATAAAATCCATAACTACGCGGATTGGAGTAACCAACACTGGGGCGATCATTTAAAGGATTTTCCGGAGTCCAATAAGGTAAATCCAACTGATTACAACGATTATAATATTCTGTTCCCGGATTTATCCAATTATTTGCAGCATATCCACCACATCTCAAATCCAATAAAAAGGATAACGTAAAATCTCTATATCTGAACATGTTATTCATACTCATTGTAAATTTCGGACGGTTATTATGCAAAACCATACGATCTTCCGGACCAATGGAACCATTGCCACTAATATCCTTAAACTTTATATCGCCTGGTTTTGCAGATTTGTCAATAGAGAAATCATCCCCTTCCTGCCATATTCCATCAAAAACATAATTATAGTTTGATCCCATAGAATATCCGATAAAACGACTTTTCCCTATATCGTCATCTTCTTTTCCATCACCATCCAAATCTTCCCCTGAAAGATGAAGAATCTTATTCGCGTTAGCTGAAAAATTCAATGAGGTACTCCATGAAAAATCTTTCATACTGATGTTCTCGGAATTTAAAGTCAGTTCAATTCCTCGGTTTTGAGTTTCTCCAATATTAGTCAAATACTTATCATAGCCCGTCATGCTTGGTATACTAACTTCCAACAAAAGATCAGTCGTTTTTGTACTGTATAAATCGATATTACCGCTCAAACGACTATTAAACAAAGTAAAATCCAAGCCTAAATTATAAGACTGTGAGGTTTCCCATCCTAACAAAGGATTTGCCATAGAAGTAGGATAAAGTCCGACTGAAGTGTTTCCTCCATCACCAAATACATATCGGGCCAAATCCATCGTACTTAATGATTCGTAACTGCTAATTCCACGATTACCATTCTTACCCCATGATAAACGTAATTTCAAAAAATCTAACCAGGAAATATTTTTCATGAACTGTTCCTGAGAAAGAGCCCAACCTAAACCAATAGAAGGGAATGTTCCATATTTACGATCACTACCAAAAGCAGAATAGCCATCTCGTCTAACAGTCAGGTTTACCATATACTTGTCAGCAAAACGATAACCGACACGTGCCATACTTGATACGGCGGCAGATTTCCCTGCTGTCGTACTCACCGTATGATTTTCACCAATGCCTAATCCATTAAATCCCAAAGCATCATTAAATATATTATTACTGCTTAATGTTGATTTATTTGCACTACTATATTCGTAACCATACATCAACGTTACATCCACATTATGCTTTTCTGCAAACGTATTATTATATTTGACGATATTTTCAAAAATAAGATCATGGGTAAACTGATGCTCTTTCGAGCCGCTTCCTAACCAAGACGAACCGTCACGATTATACGCTGGTGTATAGTTGTTTACATCCTTAAATCGCAAGTTGTTAGATAAGTTCATCTGATAACTCAAACCCTTCAATGGAAGTTTAATTATCATATAGTTATTATTAAACACTCCATACGAAATCTCCTTATTATCTTTCATCTCCACATTCCACAGTGGATTCTGAACCATACCATCACCATAGGGTAAGCGACGTAATGTCCCGTCGTCATCATATCGAATAGACGAATATGGACTTAATCTTGCAGCATCTCCCCAGTTGGCCTCAGCTCCTGAATAGTCTTTTGTCGCAAAACTGGAATTTGTTCCAATTTCAAGCCAATCTGTAACATGAAGATCAAAATTGGCTCTCACTGATAATCTTTTAAATTGGTCCCCGACTAAAGGTGATTTCTGAGATGTAAAAGAACCAGAAAGATAATAGGTCATTTTTTCTCCCTTTCCAGAAATGCTCAATTCATGTTCAGTCATCGGAGCATCCTGCTTAATCACATCCCAAGGATTAATGGTTCGGCCGGCTGCTATATTTTCTTCTTCAATCGTTTGAAAAGGCAACTCTTGGTTCATATAGACCTCGGCATCTTTACGCAATTGTTGATATTGTTCACCACTCATAAGCTTCGGCATATTGGCAAAATCAGAAAAACCGACATAACCATTATAATTCAGCTGAGGTTTCGATGTTTTACCTCTTTTAGTCGTGATCATAATAACGCCATTAGCACCACGAGAGCCATAAATAGCTGTAGAACTGGCATCCTTAAGAACATCAATCGTTTCAATATCATTCGTATTAATATCCGATAAACGTCCTCCTGAAAATGGAACACCATCCAATACTATCAGCGGATCATTACTTGCAGTTATAGAGGTCGTCCCTCTAACCTGTATCGTTCCATCTGCTCCTGCCATACCTGTATCAATAACCCGAACCCCTGCAACACTTCCCCGCAGAGCTTGTACCGGGTTAACATTAGGAATAGTTGATTTTTCGGTAACATCTACACGCGTTAATGCTCCTGTTACATCCTTTTTACGGGCAGAACCATAACCAATTACTACAACTTCATCCAACGTCTTCGTATCCTCTTTTAACTTTATGCTATACGAGTTCTTTTGTGTTATCGGAATATTTTGAGTATTATAACCGATATAAGAAACAATCAACACGGCTCTATCTGCAATGTCTAAAGTAAAACGTCCATCAGCATCTGTAATTGTTCCGTTTGTCGTTCCTTTTTCTACTACATTAGCCCCTGCAATTGGCTCTCCATTTTCATCCGTGACCACTCCTGTGATCTTTCTTGAAGCTTGAGAGTTGACCATTGCTTTTGTTATAATAATATGTTTCCCCGTAATTTTGTAAGTCAGATTATTATTCTTCGTGATTTCATTAAGTATTTCCGATACGAGTTTATTCTTTGCATTCAGGTTGATACGTTGGTCATTATCAATCTCTTCACTTTTATAGAAAAACATAAACTCGGACTGTTTCTCTATCTGTGAGACGACATCGTAAAATGTTCCATTTTCTACTGAAACTGAAATACGATGCTCCTGGGCATAAGTTGTCGCGGAGATTTGGAGTATTCCTACTAATATGAGCATTAGCGTGATTTTCATAATACGTGTTATTTTTAGTGACAGTAAAGCACTATCATCTCGTTCTTTTTTCATACATTTGGATGTTTTTATTATTAAATTGTCTCATTCGCAGAGTTTTCCAGACAAGAGCGAAGGAGAACGGTTAACTAATTAAAAATGATTTTTGAATCGGGAAATGTTGCAACCATTTTCCGATTCTACTTTTAAATGACCGGGAATTTATGCATAGGCAGTTAGATTTAATAGTTATACAAATTATTTACTTGTTATGAATATGTCCTTTTTCACCCGCTTAAAAGTGAACTGTTTTTCATAATCGATGATTCGAAGTACATCCAGAATATCCTGATCCAGTGAAAATGTACCTGTATATTTTATCTGTTCCAGACGCTTATCGTCCAGATAGATCTTTACATTATAATAATTCTCGAGACGTTTAACAATGGAAGACAACGACGCATCCTTAAATTTATACTCTCCGTTAATCCACGCATTTGACAGGGATGCATTTACGTCTTGTAGAGAAACAGAACCCATTTTATTATCCGATAGCGCTTTCTGATCAGGCTTCAAATACATACGACTCATAGATTCTCCCTTTTCATTGAATGCTTCCAACAAAATTTGCCCACTCAAAAGTGTTATTTCACTATATAATTCATTACTATACGCTTGTACATTAAATGTCGTACCCAATACTGTTATGTCCTGCTTATTCAGCTTAACGACAAATGGCTTTTCTTCATTTTTAGTTACTTCGAAATAGGCTTCCCCATCCAGATAAACCTGGCGGTTTTTCCCGTTAAAACTGGCCGGATATTTTAGTGTTGTTGCTGCGTTCAGCACAACTTTCGTTCCGTCAGACAAAATCACTGTATTGGCACGCCCACCTTTTTGAACATGTATTTCATTATATACGATACTTTCTTCCGCCAAATAAGACGATTTTACATTTCCATAAAACGCATGGACTCCCCAGCCTAATCCGACAGCCAATACCGCAACTGCAACATATTTTACCAGCGAAAGCCATAAACCATATGTCTGTGATTTTGCAAGAGAAGACACCGTTTCATAGCGTTTTTCCATACGGGCATGCATTTTCTGCCAACTTGCCTCATTCACATCTTCTCTCGAAAAGAAAGGACGACGGCTGGAATCTGATATACATTTCAGATCAAAGAAATAAGATTTGTGTTCCGCATCTTCCTCCAGCCAGGATTCCAGGAAACGGAGTTCTTCCTCATTTATATCCTGCTGCAGAAAACGGATTATCAATTCTTCTATGTTATATTTCTCAGACATTCCAATACTTGTTTATATTATACACGATTAACTTTCCGGATATACTTACGCCAAGTCTCAGAATTTTAAAAGAAAGATCAAAAACCCAGCTAAAATACCCCGTAAAATCTTTAGTGCCTTATAAAGCTGCGCTTCCACCGTCCGGGTAGATATGTTGAGCAACACGGCTATTTCTGCAGTCTTTCGCTCTTCCAAATAAGACATGGTAAAGATTTCACGGCATTTTCCAGGTAACTTGTCCATCTCATTGTAGATAAGCTCCAAACGTTCATCTTCCGCAAAAAGAGATTGCGGATCATCATTATAATAAATCTCTTCTACTTTCAATTTAGTTGTGACGGTACTAATATAGTCTCCTTTCACCTCCTGGTGCTTCAGGTAATCCAGACAGGCATGCTGGACCGAACGATATAGATAAGTCCTTATTCCTTCTTTTAAAAACAAGAAAGTCCTCTTCTGCCAAATTTTAAGAAATACATCCTGCACCAAGTCTTCGGCAGTAGTGGCATCCACATATTTCCCGGCATAAAAGATCAGTATCGGAGCATTCGATTTATATAGCTCCTTAAACTGATTCAACTCTCGATCTTCCTCTTTCGGTCTATCCATAACGTATGCTAACAAAGAAACGTTTCTACAAGTATAGACGATTTATCTGGGAAAACTACTTACGGAAAGGTTATATTTTTATTTAGAGGGGGCTTTTTAACGATTGAAAGGAGAAGATTTACTTTTGTATTGAGTAGAGCGAATCCCTCTCAAGAATAGATGTCGCTTTTTCTTGGACACAACAAGCTTTTTTCCACCTATTTGACTGTCGTCGTAGCGATTGGATAATGTCTCATTTTTCTGCGTATTTAGTTTTAATTGGAAATTAGGCTGTTATTTATACCAATAGACTTCTCCCCACGTCATTAAGCAACTGGAGATTCTAACATCTTCTAATTTAATAAATGAAGTCCAATAAGATTCGCGATGATCAATCGTATGTCCCAATTCATTTTCATGTCCTGTAATCACGAGTTTTGGATTGAACCCTTCAATCGTATCGGACAAACGGTTCGCCCAACAATTAATCAATAAAATATCCAATGCAGGAATTTTTGTTTTCACATCAAATAACCACTCCAAATCATCTTCACTATATTGATCACCCGTCTGTGCGAAAGTAAAACCTTCAGGAGTCGTCACCACATGGATATTGTTAATCAGTTCACTTTGATGCCCCGGCAATATTTTTACATCCAGCTTGCCCCCTCTTGTTTTGAATGTTTTATCAATAATCTGCTCCGAACGAATATGAGTTACCGATTTATTTCCAACCAAACTATTGTCCGGAGCAACCACCTGTTTTCCCATATCTGTAAACATTTTTACGACAACCGGATCTATATGGTCCGGATGATTATGAGAAAGGAACATAATATCGCACTGTTCAACAATAGCTTGCATCGTTTTATCTGAAATCAAAGAAGGAGATTCCTTCATAGCTCCCCCACGATACAAGTCAAAAGCAACAGTAACACTTTTTGTCTTTACGATAAATCCGTCATTATAGAGTTTATACACTTTAATACCCTCTACCAATGGTTTCTGCATATCTTCCAAAAGCACGCCCAAACGAGATTCCATGAATCGGGAGAGAGTTCCGCTACCATCCAAACGCGTATCATGAAATACACCATCCAATAATTGTAATGCCGCTTTACGAGCCAATGTCGGATTACCAGAGGAAGGAGGGTTATCTTTTAAGAGAGCATCTACCAGATGAAAAGTTTTTTCAGTTTGATTAATCAGATACACTTCTTGCTTTCCCCAAAAAGGCACCATTTTTTCCTGCGCTTGTAACAACATATACAATGGCAAAACAAACAATAATAATAAAAATACACTCTTTCTCATTTGAATAATTATTTAATTTTCGCTCGTGAAATTTTACTGATTATAGCAGGGTAAGGGAAATTGGCATACGCCAAAATATTACCCTACTCTCGCGTCACATTCAATAAAACTATATTTGGATGAGTACGCATTTATCACCTCAACTCGAAATGTTTACTAATCTCCTTTGAATTACCAGCGTAGAAATCGATAGTTACATGCTGGTCAGAAACATTCATTTTATAAGAGCCTGCCGAAGTCGAACGGATATAGGTTTTCAAACCGGATTTATATTCATTCAACAGCTCAATGTCGTCCTCATATTTGGATCCGTCCTCTTTTCTCTTGGATTTAGCCATTTCGTGAATATTACCGTAATCCCGCGGCTGATCCGACGTACAAGAATAGGTCCCTAACTCCGGTTTAGACCAGACGCTATTAACTGTCATTTGTGTAATGCGGCCACCATCCCCATACCAATCTGCCAATTCAGTCGTATGAATGTGTCCACAGATACACAAGGCGTTCCGTTGGGCAAATACTTTACGAAAATGTCTACGTGCAGCAGTCTCTTCAACCGACTTACCTCCATGGAAGAACCATCGGCAGCTTCCTCCGTCATAGGGTAAAATCGGACCGTGAGTCAATATGAATGTATGTCGGGCTCCTTCACACTCTTTTAGCATCTGATCAATGAGTGTATCATCGGGGTCATTGAAATCCAGTACAATATAAGCATCACTACCGATCGTGAAGAAAAAGTTCGTATGAATAATGGATTTTCCTAATTCCTCAGACATCCGTTTCGGCATATAGGTATGATAAGCCTCTTTTGCGTTCGTTCCTCGGATATCATGGTTACCCGTCACAGTCACAAAGGGCAAACCATGAAGTTCTGACTTGAAGCGGTTCATCACGTCTTCTAACATTTTTTTGTGGACCTCCGGATTACCGCAATCTCCTTGAATCAAGTCACCCAATTGAAATACCATTTTGGTGTCAGCACCAATCAGTTGGGCAGCCCGTTTAAGTAACAAAGGACAACGCTCTCGCCACATCTCCCCATTACGGGCAAATTCAGCACGTTGTACTCGGTTCAACCATTCTACCGGTTCATTATAGTCTGCATGATACACACTGGCCGGTTCCGTATCAAAGTGTGTATCACCTAACAATACGATTGAATATTTTTTCTCCAGGTTCGATTCAGATAAATAGGACAATCGGCTTCCGAATACTAAACCTGCAAGCGATGTTGCACTGGTTGCTAGAAATGCTCTTCGTTTCATGATATAGATATTTATATGATGTAAATATAATATAGTTTAAAATAAGAGGTATAAACCTTTCATTTTATACCTCTTATTTTCATTATTCACATTTTACAGATTAATCCTGCCAGCCCGGATTCTGCGTAAGATTTGAATTCATCTCTCTTTCCTTTGCAGGGATCGGCCAAATCTTTATTTGTTCACCAACGCTAAGATGCTTGTAAGTAGTCTCACCCCAAATCTGCATCAAACCATTCGTATTAAGTTCTCCTACCTGTCCGGAAGAATGATCTTTAAACTTCCTGTCGTACCATGTACCCCAGCGAAGCTCATTAAAGAACATAGAGTCTTCACCTCCAAGTTCAACATAAAACTCTTTACGAATACGTTGCCGCATATCCTCTTGTCCACTCACAACAGTCGCAGGATAAGCCTGATCATTAAGAAGAACATGCCCAACACGCTGTCTTACTTTATTTACAAAAGCAACAGCCTCACTCGTCCTGCCTAACTCATTCAAGCATTCAGCCCGCCTAAGAAGAATTTCAGCATAACGACAGAGTATAATATCTTCGGAATAGACCCAACGAGTCGTACATTCATCATTCTCTGTTACATATTTCCTCCAAAGATAATAAAACTTAGAATTTGTATCTGTACGGATGTCATAAGGTTCTCCAGCATCCAGAATGTACGGCCAACGGAGCGTCCAGGTATGATTTCCTACACCTGCCTGATTCCCGTCGTAAGTCGAGTAAGGAGTTATAATCGACTGCATCAGACGCGGATCACGATCTTCATATGCCTGACGTATTCTTGCCTCATTTCCTTGATCCAAATATTTGCTCATATCGGCACCATAAGAAACCATATTATTATAAAGAGCCTGATAATTAGAGGTCGCTTCTGTTGTACCCCATTCTCCTTTACCGGATTGAAGTCCGTCACGCAGAAAGAAAGCAACTCTTGCCAAGGGAGTCATCGAATGCCATCCGGGACAATATTTTTCCCAATCAAATTCAGATCCGTCCGCACACTCGTACATTTCCACAAAAGCTGGATTCGGGAGATAATTGTTCCAAGCAGAACCACCCGTACAACGATTACCATAATTGATTCCTCTCGGATTCCCCATACCACTTGTTTCAACACATTGTATTGAAAAAATCATCTCATCGCATTGCTCGTTAGCCGGTTTAAAGAGCTGAAAGAAATCTCTGTTTCCTTTTACGCCATTACTCGGACTGTAAAGTGAATATCCAAGCCCTTCAATTGCTTCAAAGTCTACAAGGGCTTTAGCATAATCCCCCATAAACTGATAAGCATAACCTCTGAAAGCATAAGCAGCACCTTTTGTTATACGTCCATAACTACTATTACCTTGAGCATATTTACCAGGAAGATTAGGCTCATTAATACAATCCGTAAGATCTGTAAGAACTTGCTCCCATACCTCAGCTTCCGATGAACGCGCTTTGGTTGCTTCCGAACTCTCCACATTTTCCGTATAGATGGGAACACCTCTCCACAGGACATTCAAATGATAATATGCCCAAGCACGCAGAAATTTACATTCGGCTTTCAGTCGCGCTTTCTCGTTGTCCTCCATTTCCGGGACATTATCAATGTTGTTAATAACATCATTAGCCCTATATACAATCGTATAATAATACTTATAATGATTACCGACATTTCCATCCGAAGGTGTACAAGAACCGGAAATCACAAAACAATTATTTTTCCAGTTCATATCAATATCCATTACGGACGACCAGGCATCAAACGGAATGCCGATAGAAGGGCTATCGTAATTTTTAGAGAATTTTTCATACAGTTCATTATATACACCCATCACAGCTGCACGGGCCAAAATAGGGCTGGTCCACACATTAGAACTTGAGAAACTATAACTTGGAGATGTATCAAGAAGATCGCCGGCACATCCTCCTAAACCGAATAACATACCCGATAAAGTTCCGATGATAGCTATTTTTCTGAATAATTTTTTCATATTTTCAATATATTAGCTGTTTCCAAAATAATTAAAATGTTAAATTTATACCGAAGGCATACTGACGCATAGTAGAATATCCCATGCTAACACGCATTTCAGGATCCATACCAGAGAAGCCGGTAATCGCAAAAAGATTTTCCCCGGAAGCATAGACACGAAGTCTTTCAACATAGAACTTTTTAGAAATACTTTTAGGCATTGTATATCCTAAAGTCAAATTTCTAAGTTTAATGAAATTCCCTTTCTCCAAATGAAGAGAAGAACTTGCTGAGCTCTGAGCCCCCGACACATTAACCAAACGAGGTTGTTTTGAAGACAGATTGGTTCTCGGATCCGATGGATTTTCAGGATCATAGAAATAATGATCATCCGCTACCGCATCTGGAATTGCATAGCCATAAGTTGTTTCACTTGAATTTCTTGCCCTACCATAGTAGTAAATACTAAATCCGGCAGATCCTCCCCAAGTCATAGAAAGATCGAAATCTTTCCAGTTTGCGCTGGCCTGGATACCAAAATTATATTTTGGAGTGGTTGAAGTTCCCTGAAATTCAGAATCATATGAATTACCATAAATTCCATCCCCATTCGCATCTGCATAAATATACTCGCCATACCAAAGTGCATTTTTAGCAATATTATTATAAGGTTGGAAAGTATAACCTGCCGCTTGCATGGCCTGAAGCCATTGCATATCGTTTTCCGTACGGATCATACCATCTTTAGGACCACCATTTATATTAACCGTACCGTCCGCATTGAAATATGAACCGTTACCATTATAAACATTAGGAAGATAAAATTCATTAATCTGATGTCCTTCGATAACTCTTGTAGTACTACCGGTAGAAACATCTCCTATATTGGTAGAATATTCCGTATGTTCCTCATTCCATCCTTTTTCCAATTTACCTTTATATTTGCTGACAAAGTTTTTATTAAAAGAAAACTGACCTTTAATGCTATAGCTGAAATCCTTGCCGATATTATCTCTCCATCCAAGCTCCAATTCAACACCCCTGTTCGTAACTTCCGCAATATTCGCTTTCGGAGCAGTCGCATTCCCCATCACCATATACATATCAGGAGTATATAAAATTCCGGTAGTCAACTTATTATAAACATCTATATTACCGTTCAATTTATTATCAAAGAAACCAAAATCAAGCCCCACATTGGTAACGGCTGTCTCTTCCCAAGTAAGAGCGGCATTGGCAATAGAAGTGATGGCAATACCACTTGTTAGAGCTTGACCGGTAGAATAATTTGCTGCCGAATATACGGACTGCCAATCATAATTGCCGATTGCATTGTTGCCCAGCTTACCCCAAGAAGCACGAAGTTTCAAGTTTGTCAACCACTGTACTGGTTTAAGCCACGACTCTTCATTCATACGCCAGCCAGCCGAGAAAGAAGGGAAAGCTCCCCAGCGATAATCAGGAGAAAACCTCGAAGAGCCATCATAGCGTAAGTTAAACTCAAGCAAATATCTGCTTTTATAAGCATAGTTCGCACGTCCGAACACCGAGCGGGCAGCATATTCAGTCCCATAACCAGCCGTCGAGTAAGGTGTTGTAGCGGCATCAAGATCATTTACAGCGGCATCTGTAAGTCCTAACTTACTCACATTCGTCTCCCTATAACCATACGTTTCTTCCTCATAGCCAATCATAGCCGACACATCATGGACGCCAAAAGACTGGTTATAATTAAGTAAATGATTCAACTTCGTGCGATTCGTTCTTGTATAATACATACGAGTATAAAGAGTTGAGGGGTCATCAGCTCCTGTTGAATAAGCCCCCTTAGAAAAACTGAACTTTCCAACGGAAGCGTCTGAAACTTTTCTTTCACGGCGAAGATCTTGATAGTAGAAATCAAAGTTATATGTAAAATATTTCAGAAACTTGACTTGAGCATACCACTCCGTATAAAGTTGTGAATATTTGTCAAACCCATTCAATACATTATCCCAAAGCCCGTTATGCGACTGCGGATCCTCTTCGGGTCCTTCCGGCGCACCATATTTTCCATCATAATACGGATATATACAAGGAACCATCTTCTCCGTGTTCATGGAATTGATATGACTGCTCCCATTATAACTGGTAACACTGACTTCTTGATCGGTAACATTTCCCGATGTACGAGTTCCAACCCGCAGCCAGTCGGTAATGTCAGAATACAAGTTCACACGCCCCATATAGCGATTATATCCCGTATTTTTCATGATACCCGGATTATCTATATAGGAAAAGCTCATTGAATAACCTGTTTTCTTCTCCTTGCCATTGAGTGAAATCGTATGTTTCTGCATCCATTGCTTCGTATAAATCTCATCCCACCAGTCTGTATTGGGATAAGCTACATAGTTCGGATAACCCGAAGCGGAAATTCCATTAGGATCAGCTTTAGCTGCTTCCCAAAGATCAATAGAACTCTGAGAAAACATATCGGAGTTTCCCAAGTTATTAGATGATTCATTCATCAATTTCATATACTGGACATAATCCGAAATTGTATGAACAATTTTGAAAGGTTCATTATATGAGACTGTGCCATCATACGTCACACTAATTTTACCCTCCGTGCCGTTTTTGGTCGTGATAAGGATAACACCGTTAGCACCGCGATTTCCATATATGGCACAAGAAGCCGCATCTTTAAGGATGGAAACATTGGCTATATCAGAAGGATTGACCATACTGATGCTTTGTTCCATTCCATCAACAAGAATAAGAGGACTGGAAGAATTCAGTGTCCCGACGCCGCGAATATTATAAGAAAAACTCTCTGCATTAGGTTGCCCCGAACTTTGCATGATCTGAAGGCCAGGTGAGGCACCGCTAAGCGCTTGAGAGGCATCGGTAACGGGCCTTGATGACATTTCTTCAAAATTGACAGTGGAAACCGAGCCAGTCAGGTTTACTTTCTTCTGGGTACTATAACCAACGACAACTACCTCTTCCAATGCTTGCGTATCCTCTGATAATGTAATATCGACAACGGAACGATCTTTAACTTGAATTTCGATTCTATTATATCCTATATAAGAAGCTACCAACACAGAATTTCCAGAAACGGATAAAGTGTAATTCCCATCGACATCGGTAATAGTCCCATTAGTAGGATTTCCTTTTTCAATGATATTGGCACCGGGGATCGGTTCTCCGTTTTTATCCGTTACTACGCCTTTTATATTTATCTTTGCTTGTAAAGTAGCTTGCTTTTCGTTTCCTTTATATAAGGCAATATGCTTGTCGTTTATCACATAATGGATATTCTCTTTTGCAAATAGTTCATCCAACATTTCGGGAACTGTCTTATCCTTAAAGTTGACAGTAACCTTACGAGTTACTTTTACCTGTTCTAAATTATAAGTGAAATAGAAACCACTTTTTTGTTCAATAGTAGCGAGGACCTCCTGTACTGTCGTATTTTCCATATTCAATGACAATTTCACCGACTGTGAATAGCTCAAATTAGCAAAAGACTGTAAGGTTCCCAATAGTATGAATAATATAACACATCTCATAATATTTAGACTTTTTCGAAGCCATGACGATTTATATACACCGCATGGCGTATTTTTCATAATATAATGCATACATTTGTAAATGATTAGTTAGTAATAAATTTAGGTTCACTAAAGCGTTACTCGCTTAATCCCGGCTGAAGATATTGCCGTATCTTCAGCCTTCGTTTTTATAAATCCTTTCCCATAGGCTTTTTATTTTAATGGTTTGAAAATCCGTATTTGTTCCCCTTCAAATGAATAATCCAATCTCCGGGTTTCTTTCAGTAAATGTAAAACCTGTTCAATCGTAGCTGTATCCTTAAAGCGGCAAGTAAAAACCTCAGAACTTAAAGAATGATCTGTTATAATTATTTTCACATCAAATTTCCGTTCCAAATCACGGACAATATTATCAAGTCGGCATTGGATGAAAGCGCCTTCTCCGTTCATCCACAACTTAACCGTATTCGTATTGATATTCTTTTCCAATGTCAAACCGGAACTTTCCGAATATGAAATCTGTTCGTTTGGTTTGAGAGTCAATTTATTTTTACAGTCGTTTGTTTCCACTTCAACTTTTCCCTCTGCTAATGTGACAACGGACTTTTCGTTCAAGTAAGCTTTTACATTAAATTTCGTACCCAATACCTTTATTGCCAGCAAAGGTGAATGCACGACAAAAGGAAGATGTTCCTTATGGGCCACTTCGAAAAAAGCCTCCCCTTCAAGCCGAACATTCCTTTCCTTGTCAGAAAATTGTGTCGGGTAAATAAGTTTACTTTGGGAATTCAACCAGATCCTTGTTCCATCGGAAAGCATTAGAGATGCTCTTTGTCCTTTTGGTACTTCAACCGTATTCTCGCTTACAGTTGCCGGTTGAACCATTTTATAAAGATTCAATCCTAATAATCCGATGATGAGGACAGCTGCCACATATTTTAATATTGAATATAGGTAAAAATGCTGAACAGCATTTTTACTCTTTCCCTGGGAAAGAGTAAAACGATTATATGCCTCCTCTATCTCCTTTTTATCTGAAAATCGTAACTCATCTTTCAAACTCCAGACACGTTCCATCTCAAACAGCCAATCTGCATTCGCTTTATTGGAAGCAATCCACCGGTCGACTAACCGGAGGTCTTCAGGAGTACAAGTGTGAGTGAGGAATCGTATGAGTAATTGTTCGTCCATCTTTTTATTGTATTTATACAAAGAAGACAACTAAGACGAAACAAACTACGTAGTCAAATATGAGGAAAAATTCAATTTATGTTACAAAGCATGAAAATAAGCATAAAAAGTCCTTTCAGGTCTTCCCGGAGAAAAACAAGCGCCTGCCTGATATGCCCTTCAACTGTTCGCGAAGATATTCCCATAATTTCGGCTATTTCTTTATGACTGATATCATGGAAGTAGGCCAATCGGAAAGCCTGTGCACATTTAGGAGGTAATTTATTAACGGAAAGCTCTATTATCTCACGCAAATCTTGATTTATAACAGATTTAAGGACTTCATTGGCATCACTGGTTTCACCTAAAAAAGCAATACGCGCCTCTGCAATACGAACACGCGATTCATATTCGTCGACAACCATTTGATGTTTAATATGATTCAGACAACTATTTTGTAACCATTTAAAGAGAAAAGATTGAATATTATCCGGTTGTATCATCTTTTTCTGCTCCCAATAAGAAGCGAAAACCTCTTGCACCAAATCTTTAGCCACTTGCTCATCTACAAAACGACAAGCAAGTGCCATCAATTTAGGATAGAAACATTCAAAGAAAGTTTTAAAAGCAACATGATCCCCTTTCCTTATTCTTTCAATGTCAATTTTCGCTTCCATATTATCATCTCCTTTCAATCTGTGGTAAAAAAGCGCGGAGCCCATTGACTATTACGTTTTTCTTTATATTTCCAGACAAAGATAATTTTATTTTCGATAAAAGGCTTATTCGTTAGCAATTAATTTTTATTAGAAACACAGCAGTACTAATTAACACTTCAACCATTGATAATTTGCGGGGAAGCCGTACATTTGCACTGTGGTTTTTTCATAATAGTATTAGATTTAAGGTTAACAAAGTTG
>NZ_QUGV01000035.1:0-340 GCF_003479205.1 Parabacteroides sp. AF17-28
ACTTTATCGCTCTGAAGTCGGACTTCATATAGCACGAAGTCAACCTTCAGAGCAATGAAGCGTTACTTCAAAGCTATTTTCTGCGCACCTCACGGCAACAAGCCCTTAAAATTTCCTTGGGATATTTGGAACGCCGTCCGCCTTCGTTCGCAAATAATCGATTCTCCGGGAGTTAAGGTTTATCACATTGTCGGCGTTTTCATCTTTCGATAATCAAATTGTACACTTTTCGCCATAGACTCGGCACCACATTTTCTCTGTTGTCAGCCGAGCCGGTTAAAACCGTGAAAAGAGTCAATCCAAAATCGATCAAGATTTCGGATGAAATAGAAAAATGGCT
>NZ_QUGV01000035.1:350-40084 GCF_003479205.1 Parabacteroides sp. AF17-28
TCGGATGAAATAGAAAAATGGCTAAAATAGGGGTTATTGTAATTTCTCAATTTGCAGAAGGTTCAAAACTCAAAATTATGCCCCCTTCCGTTTTTCCATCTCATAGTAATGGTTTTGGTAAATCATAGTTATGATCCGCCAAAACCATATTGATGGCTATAATCTCAGATCGCCCTATGTTATAGGTTTACATGATGCCAAATTTAGTTATCCCGGCAAGCCGTGGACTTTCCTGTTTTTGGGTGGATACCATAAAAACAGAACACTGTATAATGCTAAATGAGGCCTTTACTTTTGCTGTATTCATTGATTTCTAAAGAAAAGAACACGTAATCGGATAAATAGACCTTGTGGAAATTTGAGGGTTGTTGTTACTTTGCAACGTTTTTTATTAGGGTAATTATATAGATAAAGGGTAATATCACGTATTGATTGTGCTGTTTCAGATTGTATGTATTAAGGTAAAAAAGAGTTACTATACAAATGAAAGAGTATCAATTACGCCAGGGTCTGGGTAAGACCATTGCATTTTCTTTGTGTGTATGGGCGTCGGTTGCAGGATTTTTCTCCTGCGATTCGGACCGTTTGAACGGTGGAGGGAGCACGGGTATGTTGAGCCTGAATCTCGCTGCCGATACTACGAACATCAAGGGTGGCGCTATCTCCACTAAAGCTGGAAATATTTTAGCGGATTTTGAGGATGTGGACAACTATACTGTCCAGGTCTTCCAGGAGAGCGACACGCTGAAAAGCGCTTTGTATAAAGATTTTCCGGAACAGCTGGAAATCAAAGAGGGCTCTTATACGTTGCGCGCCTCTAAGGGTGGAAACCTGCCTGCCGCTTTCGATAATCCTTATTTTGAGGGAAGCACTGATTTTGTCATCAAGAAAGATATGAAGACGTCGCTGGAGGTAACATGCCGGATGGCGAATGCGCGTATCTATACGGAATATACGGAAGATTTCCTGAAAGCATATTCCGATTACAGCGTCTCCTTGAAGACTTCTTATATGGATGGCGCCTTCACGATTGCAAAAGGCGAAACGCGTGGCGCGTATTTGCAGGTGGCAAAGGAGGGAACACCTCTAAGTATTGCGATCTCGTTGATGCGTAAGAACTGGGAAGAACCGAAAGTCTATTCCGTTACGAATCCTTCTATCACGCTGAACCCGAAAGAATCCGTCACACTTAAATTTGCTACGGATGGAAAGACGGGGGACGGACTTGCGCTGTCGATCGAGTTGGACGATTCGATGGAAGATGCCGATCTTGAGTTTGGTATTCCTGATTTTATGTGGAAACCGTTTACGGATTTGCGCATCTGGGCTTGCGGGTTCGAAAATAATGTACCGGTAGATATGAATGTGACGGATGGTTATCAGAATGATTCTTGTACGGTTAAGGCAGAAGTTCCGGGACGTATCAAGGAATGTTGGGTTGTCCGTTTGGAAGATGGTGAAAAGATCGATAGTGTCGATATCGCAACATCTGCAGGTTTGAATACCGCTGAGAAGGATTGGGGGGTGAAGTCTGTTTCTTCTCCGATTGCAGGAGTGAAAGGTATTGAGTTGGATTTGAAAGGTGCATTTAATCAATTGTATGCTTCCGAGAAAGATAAAACTTACGGTTTTAGTGTCTATATTAATGATGCATTGAATGTGATGCATACTTCGGATGTGGTCACAGCTTCCGTGAATCTGGAAGCAGCTAAAGAACCAACTGTCGGTAAATTTGAATTGGCAGTTCCTTCTAAACATTCATTGGAAAAAGATACGGCTATTGCGGTTATGGCAGAGGCGGGAATAAAAACATTAACTCTGAAGGTGAATAAGGATGGTGCTATGCAGGGCCAGTATGATATGCTTTCTGATAATTTACCGGATGGAATCTTTTATGATAAACAAAATCGTAAGATTGTATTCAAGAAGGAATGTTCAAGTAAGTTGGAATCGAAAGAACAAGATGCTTCTACTTATTCTTATGAAGTTTCTGTAACGGATAATTTGGATAAGAAGGTTACTGTGACATCGACTTTGGAAGTAACGCCTGTCTTTACGGTTGTTGTGCCGGAAGGTGGCGTTTGGACAAATAGAGCAACAATACAAGTGGTAGAGGATGTGAAATATTCAAAGTCTTATCAACTGAAAGTTGGAGAGAAATGGCAAGATTATTCTGATGCAACAATTACAGGATTGCAGCCGAATACAACATATACGGTTCGTGCTTTGGTTAATAATTGGCCAACAACGGAGGCAACGTTTACGACAGAGGAAGCTTTCCAGATTCCGGATGGTGGGTTTGATAAGGAATGGACGAAAGATGTGATAGATGCAGTAAGTACAGGGATCGGAGACGCAATAGGATTAATAGGTCGGGATATTGATGTGTGGTATCCGTATAATAAGGATAACAAAGAAGGTTTATTCTGGTCTACCAGTAATCTTGAAACAACAAGTGCAAATACTCAGTGGGGTACGGCTTATTACATCCAATATTCAGGAGTCCGGAATGTAAATAATGCAGCGGAGTTGACTACTGTTGCTTGGGGAGAAGGGAGTACCTTTACTCTATTAGGGGGGGAAATAAAGAATGTTACTCCTGGTTCTTTATTTGCTGCTTCATATGTGGATGGTGAATTAGTAGAAGGACATCCAATTTCTTCCAGACCAGCCAAACTGAAATTCAATTATAAGTATAAACCTTATAAATCTGATAAATTTGTTGTTACTGTTATATTAGAGAATAATACAGAGGGTACTATTGTTGAAAAAACTGTTCAGGTTCCAGATGCAAAGGATTTATTTACTTCATATGAATTAGATTTTAGTTCTTATATAACTGATGAAGCAAAAAATAAAATTAAAGCGGAACGAATAAAAATTTATTTTCGTGCTGGAGTAAATAGTACGAAAAAAGCTGTGCAGGGTGTGAGAGGCTCTGATGGTGCATTAAAAGGTTATGCTGATTCTAAACGCATAGGTAGTGTCTTGACCATCGACGACATCGAACTAATCTACGAATAAAATATGAAAACATTAAACAACATATCAATCTTACTGCTTAGCGTACTCAGTATGCTGGCAGTCTCTTGTCAGAAAGATGAGGTGGAAAACGGGGATATTCCTGAAAACAGCGGACGGTTTTCTTTGCAATCGTTAGGTATTGACGATGAGATACAAGTAGTCGGAACTAAGGCTTTCGGAATGGATGCCAATACATTCATTGTGGAACTTGTCGGCACGGGGGAAGAGAATAAGGATGCGCATCTTACGTTTGAATCTTTTTCCAAACTGAAAGAGCAGGATTATATCACGCTACCCGTCGGTAAATACACCGTGAAAGCCTATTCCCGTGCAAAAGTGGATGGGGGAGTTTATGATGATCCTTATTTCTATGGCGAGAATACGGAAGTGGTGATTCTGGAAAAGAAGATCACGACGGTTCCGGCTATAAACTGTACATTCCAGAGTGTCGCTGTCGATATTAACCTGACGCAGAGTTTCAATGCTCTTTTTGCAGATAATTATCAAATGAAAGTAATAA
The DNA here is from genome assembly GCF_003479205.1 of Parabacteroides sp. AF17-28. NCBI lineage: Bacteria > Pseudomonadati > Bacteroidota > Bacteroidia > Bacteroidales > Tannerellaceae > Parabacteroides > Parabacteroides sp. AF17-28. Next base: position 3,895 of record NZ_QUGV01000035.1, read on the forward strand.
ACGGAGCCGGTAAAGAATGCCTGTTTACAAAGGATAACGCAGGTCATGTTATTTACTTTGATGATGTAGCCGGCGGTTTACGGTTGGAATATACGGTTCAGGCTAAAAGCCAATCAAACGCTTATCCGACTCGTACGAAAGAATTGCAGAAAAGAGGGAACGCTCCCGCACCGAACGATTATTATATAGTTGAGTTTACCGGAGAGGATCCTGATACTAAAGCATTTTAAAAAGAACAATTATGAAAAGAAAGATACATATCCTTTATTTATTCGTGTTTCTGATAGCAGGGCTTACATCCTGTGAAATGAAAGATGATCTGTTTGGAAAGAAGCCGTCCCGCGAAGACCTGCCGAAAGAAGTAGGCGTGCTGGACCTGAAGCTGGACCCACAGAAGGAAATAACGATTACGGGAAACGGAGAAACGAAAGCAACGGACGAAAGTCTGGATGTAAACGATTTCTCTGTAAAGATTCTGGATGAGAACGGCGAAGTGGTGGAAGAATACGCTTCGTATGCCGATATAGACGAGGTCTTGTTGGCTACCGGTAAATATCAGGTGGTTGCGACAAAAGGCGAATTGAAAGATGCTGCCTACGATACGCCTTATTATGAGGGAAAAGACACCTGCACGATCACTTCACAGGAAGTATCTTCGCTGGTTACTCCTTGTGTGTTGAGTAATAAGAAAATCTCAGTTGCTTATACCGACGATTTTCGGGATCGTTTCAAAGACGACTACGAAATCGTGATGACGAACGGAAACGGTGTCCTCACTTTAAAGTCGGACGAAGAGAAGAAGCCGTTCTTCAAAACGACCGACCAGCTTGATTTTACGTTGCATGCAACGACCCGTTCCGGTTTGGAAACGCAATACTTCTGTGATCTTTATACGGATCCGACCGTTAAGGAATATAACAATATTGTCGTATGGCTGGATGTGGCCGAGCCGGACGATCCTGTAGAACCCGATGATCCGGATAATCCGGACGTTCCGGTTGACCCGGAAGATCCGACGGAAACGCCCGACTCTCTGAAACGTCCGGTTATCAAAGTCGATATCCAGTTGGTGGAACGCGAATATACGATTACGATTCCGTCTGATTTCGTCGCTGGTGATGATGGTGGCAGCGGCGGTTCCGGAGATGGAGGTGGGGGAACGACTCCTGCAAAGCCGGTTATTAAGGGAAGCGGGTTCGATTTGGACAGCCCGATTACGCTGACTGATGCAAATGCTTCTACCTTGAAAGTCGTTATCGATATGACATTGCCGACAGGCGTGAAGGCTATGACAGTCAACATATCTTCGGACAATAGTGACTTTACGGGAGCTGTGACAGACATAGGAAATCCTTTTGATATGTTGAATCTGAATAGCCAGCAGTCCGCTCTGTTAGCGCCAGTGAAGTCTGGGCAAAAGACGGTTAAGTTCGATGTCAGCAGCTTTATGTCTTTATTGAAGAACTTTGAAGGGACACATAAGTTCAGAATCTACTTGGAGGATTTGAACGGAACGTCCAATACAAAAACATTAACGATCATAGCGAAATAAGAAGATGGCAAAATATATATTATCCATATTCTTCTCTTTATTGTTGATTGGCTTTGTGTCATGTGATGAAGAGAAGAACACGAATAAAGGGCAAGGATATCTTTATTTGGGTGTAGAGAAGAATGTAACGATGCAGACGAAGGCAGTCGATCCGGTATTGGCTGTCGCTATTCTGAATGCGGCGGAAGATACGGTTAAGTATATTGCCGACTTCGAGAAGGAAAAGGCGGACGAAGGTATTTTGCTGGATGCCGGCACTTATCAGGTGGTCGTGGCTTCCGGCAAGAAAGATTCTGCGGCTTGGGAACTTCCGAATTTCTATGGAAAGACAGAATGTGAGATCAAGACGAATCAGGTAACGTCGGCAAAGGTCACTTGTAAAATAGCCAATACGAAAGTAACGGTCGATTACAGTGACGATTTTAAGAAATACTTTATGGATTACAGTACGACGGTTAGCAACTCGTCCGGCTCTCTTACTTACGTGAAAGGGGAGACGCGTGGCGGTTATTTTGCTCCGGAGACGTTATCGGCCCTGTTAAAACTGACAAATACAGATGGCGAACAGTTCCAGTTGAAGCGTGAATACAAAGATATTCAGGAACGGTATCATTATAAGTTATTTTTCAAATTAAGCGGTGATCCGGATACTCCTGACGATAGCGGTGAGGCTGGCGGTAAGTTTGATGATATAACGGTTGATGAAAGTGCGGATACGGTTGTTGTCTCGATTCCTATTAAGGTGGAAGATTTGGAGAATATCAAGGCTCCTGAGTGTACGCTGGAAGGATTTGGAGAGAATAATAGCTTGGAAGCGAAAGCGGGCGAGTTTGGAAATAGCAGCCTGAAGCTTATCGCATCTTGCGGTATTGAAAAGTTATTAGTGACAATTGAGTCTGATTCTTTGCTTAATCGTTCTGGTTTACCTTCTTCTTTTGACTTGGCAAACCTGGATGCGGAAACAAAAACTTTATTGGAAAGCATTCACTTCCCAATGCCGGAGAATATAAAAGGAGCGAAAGATGAATTGTCTTTTGATTTGACGGAGATGAGCAATGCCTTGGCTTCTTATGATGACAAGATCCAGATGCATCGCTTTACATTTACGGTGAGGGATGCGAAAACGCAGGAACAGAGCGTGTCGTTCTCTTATTCTGTCAAGCCGAACGTAGCGGTTATTACAAAAGATATAGCAGCAATAAATATCTGGTCGACGTTTACTTTCTTTAGCGGAGAAAGCGACAGCAATGATGGTTTGGGCTTTGAATACAAGAAGGTTTCCGATAACGAATGGACTTTGGTTGATGTCGCTTCTAAAAATGCGGATGGGAAAACATTTAGTGTATTTCGTAAAGGTTTGGAACCGAAAACAGCATACGTATATCGTGCCTTCAGTAGTGATCCGGATGGAAACCGCGTTTATGGAAATGAAGTTGAGTTTAAGACGGATTATGCGAATGCGGATGATAATAATAATCCGTTTGTACCGAACTTGAGGTTTGAAGATTGGAGTAAAATAGGAAAATATAGTTGGTCTGCAAATGCAGGCGGAACCGAGGCTTTTTGGGGATCTGGTAATAAAGGCGCTAATACCGCAGCTGCAATCACAGGAGAACATAATCCGACAGCTCCGGAAGAAACTACTATTATCTCTGGTAAGGCTGTTAAGTTGGCGTCAGATGAGGTCTTTAGTGTTTTGGCTGCGGCAAGTTTATATACGGGATATTTTAAAAAAACAGATGGGACGAATGGAATATTAAGCTTTGGACGTCCCTATGTTGGACGCCCTACTCAGTTAACAGGTTTTTATAAATATATTTCCGGTTCGATTAACATTGCTAAATCGGATTGTCCGGATGGAGTAAAGAAGGATGATCCTGATCAATGTCATATTTATGTAGCTCTTTGTACGCAAGAGTATGAAATTAGAACTAAAGCGAGCAATCGGAATCTATTTAAAAATGATGATACGGTATTGGCTTATGGCGAATTGATATCTAAAGAATCTGTAAGTGGTGATGAGAAAAATGGTTATAAAAAATTCGCTATTGACATTAAATATAAACCGGGTAGTGAAAATAAGAAACCAACCCATATTTTAATTGTTGCAACAGCCAGTAAATACGGTGATTATTTTACGGGAAGTACAAGCAGTGTTCTATATCTCGATGAATTTGAACTCAAATACGATTACAACCCCGCCTCCTTCGTCGGCACATCGCTTGAAGGTTTAGGTGAATAACGATACAGTTTTGAACAAATAACAGACAATGAAGCATATATTAATAATGCTATTGCTCGTATGCAGCATACCGGCAATGGCGAGAGGGAACAATTTTGATCGGGGGATAGAACAGAAGACATTTATCCCGAAGGGGCAATGGATGGTTGGAGCATCGTTTTCCTATTCCGAACATACGGACGATAATTTCAAATGGTTGGTAATGGACGATGTGACCAGCACGGGATATACCTTTAAAGTGTCTCCCGTAGTCAGCTATTTTATCCGGGATAATATCGCAATCGGTGGACGTGTCGCTTATTCCCGCGGGCTGACGGATTTGGGAAATCTGTCGCTAAATCTGGGCGATGACCTGAGTTTCGATTTGTCTAACTATAAAGATAAGTCGCACACGGTTTCGGGTTCGTTCTTTATCCGTACCTATTTAAACTTAGGGGATAGCAAACGTTTCGGTTTGTTTAACGAAGCCCGTGTGACTTACGGATATGGACAGAGCAACGTAGAAGACGGGACAGGTGACGAGCTGAAAGGAACGCATCAGATCAAACAGAACCTGAACTTTGGCGTTGCACCCGGTATCACCTGCTTTATCAACAACTATGTTGCGGTTGAGGCGGCAATCGATGTCTTAGGGTTGGACTTCAAGTGGTATGACCAGAAAACCAACCAGGTGGAGACCGGCAAGCGCACCAATAGTGGGGCGAACTTTAAAATCAACCTGCTGTCGATCAATTTAGGTATTACATTCTATATATAAACGCAATGAATTATAAAGTCTATATAAAAGGATGTCTGTTGTCGCTTGTCTGCGCCTTGGCCGGATGTATAGAGAATGATATTCCCTATCCGGTTGTAAAAGCCGAGATACAGGAGATCGAGACGAACGGTTTCGTATCTTCTGCGATCGACAAGGAGATGAGAACCGCCGCTATTTTAGTGGATGATACCGTCGATCTGCGTACGCTTCGCATCACCAAGTTGCGGGTGACGGACGGCACGCTGATTATTCCGGATTCCATGGCTTGCAAGGATGTTGCCCTTTTTCCGGATTCAGGATTCGTGTCGGTCGACAGTCTGCCGTCAACGGTCAATACGCAGATCAATCTGCTGTCGCCGGCTACCTTTGTCTTGCGTATTTATCAAGACTATTCCTGGCAGATATCGGCAAAACTCAATATCCAACGGAAATTCTCGATCAAGGCAGCCGACGGTAGCGATGTGCAGGTCGGAACTCCGATTGTCGACGAAGAGAATCATAAAGTGATTGTCTATGTGAGCAAAGATACGGATTTGGGTAACCTGAAAGTTCTGGAAATGAGATTAGGAAGCTCGATTGCGGTTACGACGCCGGAACCGACGACCGTTACTGACTTCCGCCGTACCCGCTCTTTTGACGTGACGGCCTTTGGCGAGACGGAAACATGGTCTGTCAGTGTCGTTCACTACGAAGGAACCGGCGCAAGCCTTTCCGTATGGGCAAAGCGCGCCTATCTGACCGGTGTGGCAAAAGAAGGAACGAACATTGATATCCAATATCGCCAGAAGGGAGAAGAAACCTGGGATCAGGTCTTCGACGACGAGATCACGTTCAACGAAGACGGAACTTTCTCGGCGGCTATGCGCCATCTGATACCTTCGACCGAATATGAGTATAAAGCGGTAATTGGCTCCCAGACATACGATGTCACGAGCTTTACGACAGACGAAGCCGCCCAGTTGCCAAACTCCGGCTTTGAAGACTGGTGGTTGAACCCGAAAAACATCTGGTTTGTCTATGCCGAAGGCGGAGAGATGTTCTGGGACACAGGAAATACCGGTTCTAACCTGGCCAACAAGAATGTGACAGTCTTCGATGAGTCGAAACCTCATGGCGGCAAACGCTCGATCAAGTTAGCATCGGAAAATGTCATTATCAAGTTTGCAGCCGGAAACCTGTTTGCCGGAGAATATGTAAAAACCGATGGAACCGACGGTATTCTGGATTTCGGACGCCCGTTCACCGCCCGTCCGACAACACTCAAAGGCTGGTTCAAATATACTTGTAAACCGATTTCCCAGATCTCGGATGATCCGGAAGATCAGTTCGAGGATGCCCAAAAAGGCATGAACGACCAGGCGCATATCTACATCGCTTTGGGTGACTGGAACTCGCCGGTACGTATCCAGACAAAGAAGAAGAACCGCCAGCTATTCAGCAAGTCCGATTCGCATATCATCGCTTATCAGGAAATGATCGTAGGAGAAACGGTCGGCGACTGGACGGAATTTAAGCTGAAGTTAGATTACCGCTCGCTGACACGCAAGCCCACTTATATCGTGGTCGTAGCCAGCGCCAGCAAATACGGCGATTATTTCACCGGAGGCGACGGCAGTACGTTATGGCTGGATGATTTGGAACTGATATACGAATAAATAACTGGCAAAAGAAAGCCGCTTGTAAACATCTCTGAATACAGGCGGCTTTTTTATGAAACCAATCTTTTCCGTCTAACCAAATTATTCCTTACCTTTGTGCCTCAAAAAGAGAACACAAGGTATGGAAAAACAGTTTAAGAGAACACTGATTACTACGGCGTTGCCGTATGCGAACGGGCCGGTGCACATCGGTCACCTGGCCGGAGTGTATGTGCCTGCAGATATTTATGCACGCTATCTTCGCCTGAAGGGAGAAGAGGTTCTGATGATTGGTGGATCGGATGAACACGGAGTGCCTATCACGTTGAGAGCGAAGAAAGAAGGCATCACTCCGCAGGATGTGGTTGACCGCTATCATGGCATTATCAAGAAGTCTTTCGAGGATTTCGGTATCACCTTCGATATCTATTCCCGCACGACTTCGGCTACACATCGCCAGGTTGCGTCGGATTTCTTCCGTACCTTATATGACAAAGGCGAATTCATCGAGAAAACGAGCGAACAGTATTATGACGAAGAGGCAAAGCAATTCCTTGCCGACCGCTATATTACCGGAACTTGCCCTCATTGCGGAAACGAAAAAGCCTACGGCGACCAGTGCGAAGCCTGCGGCACATCCCTGAGCCCGACAGACCTTATCAACCCGAAATCCGCGATCAGCGGAAGCCAGCCGGTGATGAAGGAAACCAAACACTGGTATCTGCCTCTCGATAAATGGGAACCGTTCCTGCGCCAGTGGATTCTGGAAGGACACAAGGAATGGAAACCGAATGTCTACGGCCAGTGCAAGAGCTGGTTGGATATGGGCTTGCAGCCCCGCGCCGTGAGCCGCGACCTGGATTGGGGAATCCCCGTGCCGGTGGAAGGAGCTGAAGGCAAAGTGCTGTATGTCTGGTTCGATGCGCCTATCGGATATATTTCCAATACGAAAGAGTTGCTGCCCGAAAGCTGGGAAACCTGGTGGAAAGATCCGGAAACCAAGATGGTTCATTTCATCGGAAAGGATAACATCGTGTTCCACTGCATCGTCTTCCCGGCGATGTTGAAGGCGGAAGGCAGTTTCAACCTGCCGGAAAACGTGCCGGCCAACGAGTTCCTGAACCTCGAAGGCGATAAGATCTCCACTTCCCGCAACTGGGCTGTCTGGTTGAATGAATATCTGGTCGATATGCCGGGCAAGCAGGATGTCCTGCGTTATGTCCTGACCGCCAATGCACCGGAAACGAAGGATAACGATTTCACCTGGAAAGACTTCCAGGCACGCAATAACAACGAGCTGGTTGCTATCTTAGGTAACTTCGTCAACCGCGCACTGGTACTGACTGAGAAGTATTTCGAAGGAAAAGTGCCCGCAGCCGGCGAACTGACCGACTATGACCGCCAGACACTGACAGACTTCGCCAACGTGAAAGCCGACGTAGAGCGTCTGCTGGATACATACCATTTCCGCGACGCCCAGAAGGAAGCCATGAACCTGGCCCGCATAGGTAACAAATATCTGGCCGACACCGAACCCTGGAAGCTGGCTAAGACCGACATGGGACGTGTGGCAACGATCATGAATATCTCCCTGCAGATCACGGCAAACCTGGCGATCGCCTTCGAACCGTTCCTGCCCTTCAGCATGGAGAAACTGAACAAGATGCTGAACGTCGCGCCGTTAGGCTGGAACCGTCTCGGCTCGACCGACCTTCTGGAAGCCGGCCATCAGTTAGGCAAATCCGAACTGCTGTTCGAGAAGATCGAAGACAGTGTGATCGAAGCGCAGGTGCAGAAGCTGCTCGACACCAAGAAAGCAAATGAAGAAGCCAACTACAAGGCAAAGCCGGTTCGCGATAACATCGCCTTCGACGACTTTACGAAGTTAGACATCCGTGTCGGGACGATTCTGGAATGCACAAAGGTGCCTAAAGCGGACAAACTGCTTCAGTTCCGCATCGACGACGGTTTGGAAAAACGTACGATCGTCTCCGGTATCGCCCAGCACTACGCTCCTGAAGATCTTGTCGGTAAGCAGGTTTGCTTCATCGCCAACCTTGCGCCGCGCAAACTGAAAGGTATCGTCTCCGAAGGAATGATACTGTCCGCCGAAGATTTCAACGGAAGCCTCTCCGTAATCATGCCGGAGAAAGCTGTGAAACCCGGCAGCGAAGTGAAATAAACACCTTCGGGAAGAAAATGTTTGAAGAACAGATACAAATGGTTGATTTGCACGGACAATATCTCCGCTTCAAGGAGGAGATAGACGCAGCCATGCAACGTGTGATCGACAATTGTGCCTTCATTAACGGCCCGCAGGTGAAAACCTTTTCAGCGCATTTGGGCGAATATCTCCGGATTCCTTACGTGATTCCTTGCGGAAACGGTACGGATGCGTTGCAGATAGCCCTGATGGCGCTGGAACTCGAGCCGGGCGATGAAGTGATTCTGCCTGCGTTCACCTATATCGCTGCTGCCGAAGTGGTCGCGTTGTTGGGGCTGACGCCTGTGCTGGTCGATGTCGATCCGCGCACATTCAATATCGATCCGCAGAAGATAGAAGCGGCCGTTTCTGAGCGGACAAAGGCGATCATCGCCGTCCACCTCTTCGGACAATCCTGCGAAATGGAGACGATTATGGCCTTGGCCGACGCTTATCATTTGTATGTGATAGAAGATAATGCCCAGTCTATCGGAGCGGAATATACTTTCCCGGACGGACGGGTGCAGAAGGCCGGGACAATCGGCCATATCGGGATTACTTCCTTTTTCCCCTCCAAACCGTTGGCGTGCTATGGCGATGGCGGCGCGTTGATGACCTCGGACGAGGCGTTGGCAACGCGCATCCGCATGATTGCCAATCATGGACAGGAATGTAAATATCATCATAAACGGATTGGCTGCAACTCCCGCTTAGACACGTTGCAGGCCGCTATTCTGGATGTCAAGTTGAAGCATATCACAGCTTTTACCGAAGCCCGCCGGAAGGTTGCCGCCCACTATGACGAGACGCTTACCGCTTGCGAGCAGTTCGTTCTGCCGGCGCGTTCCCCGTTTTCCACTCATGTCTATCACCAATATACGATTCAGGTGAAAGGCGATGGCCGGGATGCACTGCAACGTCTGCTGAAGGAAGAAGGAATCCCTTCGATGGTTTATTACCCGTTGCCTGTGCATCATCAGGAAGCATACAGTTCTATTTCCCGCATCTCCGGCAGTTTAGACGTCGCCACCCGTTTGTGCAAATCCGTCCTTTCCCTGCCCATTCACACCGAGATGCCGATCGAACAACAGCAATACATAACAGAAACCCTCGTAGAGGCGAGTTCCAAACTCGCCCTCAAATAAGATATGATTATGGATAAAAAGATAAAATTCGCAGTAGTCGGTTGTGGCCATATCGGTAAACGTCATGCCGAGATGGTGACCCGCGATCCGGATGCCGAACTGGTAGCCCTTTGTGACATCCGTCCCCGTGAAGAACTGGGTGTCGAAGCCTACGACGTCCCTTTCTTCTCCTCTCTGGCGGAGTTGTTGCAGAGCGGCCTTATGATCGATGTCGTGAATATCTGTACCCCGAACGGCCTGCACGCTGCGATGGCTATCGAAGCTATTCAGGCTGGTTGCCATGTTGTGATCGAGAAGCCGATGGCACTGACGCTTGCCGACGCCGAGAAGGTTGTTTATGCTTCGTTGAAATACCGTAAACAGGTCTTCTGCGTCATGCAGAACCGCTATTCTCCTCCTTCCGTCTGGATCAAGGAAATGGTGGAATCCGGCAAGTTAGGCAAGATATATATGGTTCAGCTGAACTGCTACTGGAACCGCGACGAACGCTATTATAAGCCGGGCGGCTGGCACGGAGATGCCAAGCTGGACGGAGGGACGCTCTTTACCCAGTTCTCCCATTTCATCGATATCATGTACTGGCTTTTCGGGGATATCTGCAACATTCAGGCCCGTTTTGCCGACTTCAACCATGCCGGGCTGACCGCTTTTGAGGATTCCGGCTTCGTGAACTTCAATTTTGTGAACGGCGGGATGGGAAGCCTGAGCTATTCCACTTCCGTCTGGAACAAGAACATGGAAAGCAGCATGCTGATCGTTGCGGAGAACGGCAGCGTGAAAATCGGTGGGCAGTATATGAATGAAGTGGAATACTGCCATGTCAAAGACTACGAAATGCCCGAGTTGGCGCCGACCAATCCGGGAAATGACTACGGCCCTTACAAAGGTTCCGCCCAGAATCACAACTTTGTGATCCGCAACGTGGTGCGTGTCCTTTCCGGCGCCGACGCCGAATGCATCACGACCAACGTGCTGGAAGGCATGAAAGTGGTGGACATCATCCAACGCATTTATGCGTTGAAGAAATAGGCGGGAGAGTGTTCTCCCGTCAGATATGTATCCCGTATTGATGTTTCACTTCGGCCATTACAAATGTGCTTTCGAGGGAGCCGAGGCTGTCGATTGTTCCTAATACGTTCAGGATAAATTCCTGGTAGTACTTCATATTGGGCGCATGTATTTTGAGCAGGTAATCATAGCGGCCCGATATATTGTAGCATTCCGTTACTTCCGGAATGTCTTGTACGATTCTTGTAAACTCGGCGGCGATCTCCTTGTTCAACCTTCTGAGCTTTACGCTGCAAAACACCACAAAACCCTGGTTCAGCTTTTCCGCATCCAGCACGGCAATGTACTTCTTTATATATCCTCCGTTTTCAAGACGTTTCAGGCGTTCGAAGACGGGGGTTGATGAAAGGCTGACGCTTGCCGCCAGCTCTTTTGTCGTCAGCCGGGCATTGCTTTGCAGGGTTCGCAGGATCTGCAGGTCCACTTTGTCTAATTTCTCCGGTGTGTTCATAAGAATAAAATTCTATTGAGAGCTACTTTCAGCACGTTGTGCCTTACGCTTGTTCTGTTTGATACGGTAAAAATAGTATTATTTTCTGTATTTCGTACAAATCTTGTTTGAAGTATCCATAGTCTATAGCTTTGCTGGAAAATAAACAAGAAGAACAATTTAAAAGAATAAGACTATGGCAACAAAGAAATTGCATTTTGAGACTTTACAACTCCATGTCGGACAAGAGCAGCCGGACCCCGCAACAGATGCGCGTGCAGTCCCTATTTATCAGACAACTTCCTATGTGTTCCACGATTCGCAGCATGCGGCAGACCGTTTCGGTCTTCGCGACGCGGGAAATATCTATGGCCGCCTGACCAACTCGACACAAGACGTTTTCGAAACACGTGTAGCGGCTCTTGAAGGAGGTGTCGCCGGCTTAGCTGTAGCTTCCGGTGCGGCTGCCGTTACCTATGCGTTGCAAAATATACTGCGTGCAGGCGATCATATTGTTGCAGCCGATAATCTTTACGGCGGCTCTTTCAACCTGATCACGCATACGTTAATCGGTCAGGGCATAAGTAATACGATTGTCAACGTAAACGACCTTGACGCTTTGGAGTCTGCTATCCGGGAGAATACGAAGGCCGTTTATGTGGAAACATTCGGCAACCCGAACTCCGATGTGACCAATATCGATGCTGTGGCGGAAGTGGCTCATCGTCATCATATCCCGTTGATTGTCGATAACACTTTCGGCACGCCGTATCTAATCCGTCCGATCGAGCACGGTGCCGACATTGTGGTCCATTCTGCGACCAAGTTTATCGGCGGTCACGGTACGAGCTTGGGAGGCGTGATTGTCGATAGCGGTAATTTCGACTGGAAAGCGAATGCGGACAAGTTCCCGACATTGGCCCAGCCGGACCCGAGTTATCACGGCGCCGTTTTTGCGGATGTAGCCGGCCCGGCAGCTTTTGTGACCCGCATCCGTGCCGTCATCCTGCGTGATACGGGGGCGACTATTTCTCCATTCAACGCTTTTATCCTGTTGCAAGGTTTGGAAACATTGTCGCTTCGTGTGGAACGGCATGTCGAAAATGCCTTAAAAGTCGTAGATTACCTGTCCCGCCACCCCAAAGTGTCAAAAGTGAACCATCCGTCCCTTCCGTCCCATCCCGACCATGAGCTGTACAAGAAATATTTCCCTAAAGGCGCCGGCAGCATCTTTACCTTCGAGATTAAAGGCGGACAGGAAGCTGCCTGGAAGTTTATCGATTCATTAGAAATCTTCTCTCTTCTTGCCAATGTCGCCGATGTGAAGAGCCTCGTCATTCACCCTTATACGACCACCCATTCGCAGATGACCCCGGAAGAACTGGCCGGACAACGCATCACGCCTTCCACTGTGCGCCTGAGTATCGGAACCGAATATATCGACGACATCATTGACGATTTGGAACAGGCGTTTGCCCAAATCTGATAAAAGATATAATAATTTGCTACATTTGCAAATGTCCGACTCAGATTAACCTCTATGGATGGATATGTAGTGCAATATATAAAATATTAGAGCAATGAAGAATGTAGAACAAATTACAAAAGGCAAAGGCTATACCGCCATTGATATGGGTGCGCTGGATCGTGTCGGAGAGTATTCTCTTATTCATCCGAAGTTGAAAACCGAGATATTCGGGAAGCTGTTCCTGAAAGATCTTACGGGAGCTACCGGAACGGAGATCTCATTCAATACTCTGCCACCCCATGCAGAAGTTCCCTACTTTCATCGCCATGCTGATAACGAAGAGACTTATATCATCCTTAAAGGCAATGGCGACTTCCAGATAGACGATGATTGCTTTCCCATTTGTGAAGGCTCGGTTATCCGTGTTGCACCTGCACCTTCGAGGGGCATGAGGAATTCGTCTGATGAACCGATGATCTATATGGTCATCCAATCCAAAGAAAACTCTTTGGGTAATTACTCCACTGAAGACGGTACGAGAACCGAATGGAACCCGAAGTGGTAATATAGAAGTTGTCAGGTCGATCGCTAAACAGTAACACTATGCCGGCGAATGCTATCGTCAAGAAATCCGCCCTGTGGAATCCGTGGCACGGCTGTCACAAGTTGAGTGAGGGCTGCATGCATTGCTATGTCTATCGGGGAGATGCAAGAAGAGAGGTGGACAGTACTGTAGTGACACAGACCAAGAGTTTTGATGTACCTATCCGCCGAAAGCGTAACGGGGAATATAAAATCCCGTCCGGGACATTGGTCTATACCTGTTTCACTTCCGATTTCTTTGTCAGCGACGCCGATGAATGGCGTTCCGATGCCTGGGAGATGATACGGCAGCGCAGTGACTTGAACTTCATGATGATTACCAAACGGATCGACCGCCTTGCCCAATGTCTGCCGGATGATTGGGGAGACGGATACGACAATGTGACCATCTGCTGCACAGTCGAGAATCAGTCCCGTGCCAATTATCGTTTGCCGATTTACCGCACTTCTCCCATCAAGCATAAGATTATCATCTGTGAGCCGTTGCTGGAGCGGATTGATCTCACCCCTTTCCGCATAGGCGAATGGGTGGAACAGGTTGTCGTCGGAGGTGAATCAGGCTATGATGTCCGTCCCTGCGATTTCGACTGGGTAATGGAACTTCATGATGTTTGCGCAAAAAACGGCATCTCGTTCTGGTTTAAGCAGACCGGGGCAAAGTTTATCAAAGATGGCAAACTCTATCACGTCAAACGCCAATTCCAGCACTCGCAGGCACGGAAGGCGGGGATTAATCTCCTATAATCCATCTACTGCCCGGTATATACGAGAGAATCTTGGTCGTTACGAAACAGCAAATAAAGGTACTGACAGCAATACAGGGTATGGCGGCAACAGTAGGCAATCCTAATGTATGCTTGAATACTGTTACCCATAGCCCGAGCCAGAATATGTGCATAAGGTATATGCCATAACTGAGTTTTGATAATTCCGTTATGAGTCGTGGGGCTTTCGGCCGGCTTATGCATGTAAACATAAGGAATGTGCCCGTTGTGAGAATCACACAGTTAATTGTGCAGAAAGCCCATCCTATCTCTATAACAGGAGTGGTAAGGGTTTCTCCGGGTATAGCCTGGATATAGAACGAATAGATGGTCGATGCAGCTCCGATAAGCATTAAAACGGTTCCTATAGCGAGGCGTTTTGTACGATCCCATGTAAGGTGCACACGTATGTAGTGCGCCAATACGAGGTATCCTAAATAACCGGAGAAATACCACAACATATGGTATTCGTTCCAAAAACATTGTCCCCATACTTCACCGGACCATCGGTTGAGATACGGCATGCATGTCGATAAGAGGAACAGCCCTATGAAGAAACGTTCTTCTTTTGCTGTGGCTTTGCTCAGCCATGGAGAGATTATAGGGATGAAGAGATACAGACTGATCAAAGGATACATGAACCACAGATGTCCGGCCAGCGAAGGAAAGTTCAGTAATATTCGCGACAGGTCGGTTAAGGATGTATCCCTGTCTATCTGTCCCCATAGCAGAGGCAGCGTGCTATACAGTATCATGAATATGAAAAACGGCGGCAGGATGCGGGTGAAACGCCGGCGGTAGAATTGCCACATACTTTGTTCTTCCTTCATCGGTACAAGAAGAAAGGCGGAAACAATCATGAACAGAGGAACTGCCATGCGTGAGAAACCGTCGTACACGGAAACCCAGAGCCGGTCGGCCTCGTTGGCCAAATAGGATTGCGGTCCCGCCATGTCTGTAGATCCGGCTGCACCATAAAAGTTCTCACTGGCATGGACGACAATGACGAGGAAGCATGCGAACACGCGCACATAGTCTAAAAAAACGATACGTTTCATTTTTGTAACTGTCTTATAAGGTAACAAATAAAAAAAGGCTTGGAGATAAGTCTCTAAGCCTTTAAGTTTGAGTGAACCGCCTGGGGTTCGAACCCAGGACCCCATCCTTAAAAGGGATGTGCTCTACCTGCTGAGCTAGCGATTCATCCTGTGCGTTACTTCTGTAATGCGGGTGCAAAGGTAGGGCTTTTTTTTATATATGCAACACTTCAGGTGAGTTTTTTACTCATCGGGTGTCGTTTTTCTCTTTTGAGCCTTTGATATCTCGTTCTTTTCCGTGAGTGAATGATCATCTTCCATCAGTATAAAACGTTTATAATAAGAGAGAAAGAGTGTCGTTAGGGGAAGTGCTATGATCAGGCCTATAAATCCGAGCAAAGTACCCCATATGGATAAAGACAGAAGAATGATGGCGGGATTCAATCCCATGGCCTTTCCCATGATACGGGGGGTGAGGAATAGATCCTGTATGCATTGTACGATACCGAGGACAAGGATGCCTGAGCCGAAGATTATCCAGAAGTTATCACCTGTTTCGGCAGACTTGAGGAGACTGAGCAATATCATCGGGATGATGCCGATGGTCTGCATGTACGGAATCAGATTCAGGACACCGATGAACAATCCTAAGATGACTGCCAGCGGGAAACCGACAATCCTGAATCCGATAGCCAGCAGAACCCCGACACTGAGCGCAATCAGTGACTGGCCGCGGAAATAACGGTTCATACTGTATTCGACATCGTCAGCCAAGCCTTGCACGAAAGGCCGGTAGCGTTCCGGGATCAGGTGAACCCAGCCGCTTGCTATCCGTTCGTAATCCAGCAGGATAAAGATGAAATAGAGAAAAATTACAAAGACAATTGTGATGCTGAAAAGTATGGAAAAAGTGTTGGTCAACACCACCCACATTTTCGGTGCGATCTGTTTGACGGCTTTCTCAATATTCTCCTTACTCAGCAGTTGGGCCAACTGGTCGGGGTCGATGTTTTTCTCGATATATTCGGTCCAAGCCTGCGGGATCATCGGAATACGTCCGTAGTTCCGGTTATGTTCTTGCATTAGTTCAACGGTCCTGTTAACCTCCTGTGTGACGGAAGGAACGACCAATACAGTGACTAACGATAAAATAAGAAGTGTGGAGATGAGTACAGCCAGAATAGATAATAACCGGCTTTTCAGCTTTACTTTATATTGGAAAAAACGGACAAATGGTTGCATCATATAGGCCAGCAGCCAGGCTATCAGGAAAGGCAACAAAGCATTACGCAGGACAGCAATCAGATAGATGATACCACTGATCACGGCGAGGCCGAAAAGGATACGCGCCACCCTGTCGAATGTAAACGGTTTATCGAATAGTGGGTTCATATATAATTATTATCTTTGGGCAAAGATAAAATAAAGTCTAATAGAAAGGATGATACGAAACAAAATATTACCGATTTGCCTGTTCTTTTGTTTTCAGCTGTTGGCAGAAGCGCAAGTACCCGTGCCTGTTAAACAATTGCTGCAGGCCCCTTATATGCAGGGTGCTTCTTTTTCACTGATTGTAAAAGACGTGAAGGAAGGCAAAACAGTTTATAGTTATGATACCGACCGCCTGCTTTCTCCGGCATCGGTTTTGAAGACTGTTACTACAGCTACGGCGCTCGAGATATTGGGGGAAGACTATCGCTATCCGACTTCACTGGAATATGATGGGACACTGCAAGATGGTGTTTTGCACGGTAATCTGTATATAAAGGGAAGCGGTGACCCCTCTTTGGGCTCTTCACATTTCGCTCCGGAGCAAAACAAGTTCCTGGCTACCTGGATCGCTGCTTTGCAGAAAGCGGGTATCAAACAGATTACGGGTTCCGTTATTTCGGATGAAAGCATTTTCGATACGGAAGGCATCTCTATCAAATGGCTTCGGGAAGATATGGGAAACTATTATGCCGCCGGTAGCTATGGCATCTCTGTTTTCGATAACCTGTATAAGCTGTCTTTGCAGACCGGTCCTGCCGGGACACAGCCTTCCGTAAAGGGAACGGACCCGGATATTCCCTCTATCTGTTTTAAGAATTACCTGAAAGCCCTTTCCGTCTCTTCGGACAGCGCCTATATCATAGGCTCGCCGTTTGACAATGTGCGTTATTTATATGGAGTCCTCCCTGCCAACCGTGAGCAATATGTGTTGAAAGGGGATATCCCTGATCCGGCCTTGTTTATGGCAGAATACCTGACTGCCCGGTTGCGTCAGAAAGGAATCCGGGTGGATGGAGCTCCTTCCTGCTATCGTATGGAAATGGAACAGAACCGGTGGAAGAAACAAGAACGTACCCATGTGGTCACCACTTATTCGCCTACTTTGGGGGAGATCGCAAGCGTATGTAACCATGTCAGCCATAATCTGTTTGCGGATGCCTTACTCAAAACCGTCGGTTTGCAGTATAAGCCTCGCCGGAATGAAGTGATTTCTTCTTTTGGCCGTGGCGTACAGGTGGTAAAGGAATATTGGGAGAAGAAAGGATTGGACGTTTTTCTGTTGAAGATGCATGACGGCTGCGGTGCTGCTCCCGCGGATAAGGTCTCTGCCGCGTTTATCGGGGAACTGTTGGTCTATATGGCTACGCAGTCTGACGTATCCGATGCTTTCATCGCTTCGCTTCCGCAAGCCGGGGTGGAAGGTTCCGTCCGTAATCTGTTAAAAGGGACGAAGCTGCAAGGAAATGCCCGCCTGAAGAGTGGAGGCATGACCGGAGTCCGGAGTTATGCCGGCTATATCACCAAAGACGGAAAGACGTATGCCGTCGCCGTCTTCTCGAATAACTACTCATGCAGTATGGGGCAGATGACCAAAGGCCTGGAGAAACTCCTGTTGCAGCTCTTCTGATTACGGAAGCAGTGACCGCTGGGCGAGGAAATCCATGAACTTCTGTTTGTAGTTGTCGGAGATCGGGATGTATTCTTTGCCGAACACAATCCGGTTCCGTTCGATCACCCTGATTTTTTCCGGCTGGACGATGAAGGAACGGTGTACGCGGATGAAACGGTCTGTCGGAAGCATTTCTTCCAGCGACTTCATGCTCATCAGGGAGAGAACAGGATGCGCTTCATCCTCGATGTAAATCTTGACATAATCCTTCAACCCCTCGATATAGAGTATCTTGCGCAGTTCGATCTGAACCAATTTGTATTCCGTCTTGATAAAGATCGATTCGATACTCGTTGTCGTAGGGGCGGTTCGCGCCAACTCATACCATTGCAGCGCCTTGTTGGCCGCCTTGAGGAAATCCGGGTAACTGATCGGCTTCAACAGATAATCGAGCGCATTCACCTTATAGCTGTCGAGTGCATATTGCCCGAAAGCCGTCGTAAAGATGATACGGGTATTGGCCTCCAGTATGCGCGAGAACTCCATACCGCTCAATTCCGGCATCTGGATATCCAGGAAAAGCAGATCGACAGGTTCCTTGCTGAGTACGGGAAGTGCGTTGACGGCGCTATTATATTTCCCCGCCAACTCAAGGAAAGGCGTCTTGTTCACATAGCTTTCCAAAAGGCTGATCGCCAGTGGTTCGTCGTCGATGATGGCACAGGTCAGTTTCATATGCGGTTATCTGTTAGATGATGCAAGCAAAAGTAAGCAAAATCCTGTAACCCCGTCACATCCACCCCATGAATTATGTCATATCATTGATCGATGAGGGGAGACGCCTGCAGTTCCAGCAAGCTGTGGTAGTTGTCGTCCTCTGCCTTGCACGAGAAGATATGGCGGTTGGGATACAGCAACTCCAGCCGGCGGCGGAGGTTCTGCAGGCCGATGCCGGAACCGCTCTTGTCCTGGTTGGTATCTTTCGGGAAATAGCTGTTGCGGATGGAGCAGATGATCCGCTCGCCCTCCTGATGGATGTCCAGATCGATGAAAGACGGTTTGTTATTGCTCACCCCATGCTTGAACGCATTCTCGATCAGCGAGATGAAAAGGAGCGGAGCTACGGGTGTTGACGGATTGACGGATGAGATGGCAGTGGTCAACCGGGCATGTTCCGGCAGGCGGATACGCATCAACTCCACATAATTACGGATAAAATCGAGCTCTTTCTCTAACGGCACGACAGGCTGGCTGCTCTCATAGAGGACGTAACGCAAGAGGCGGCTCAGGTCGTGCACCGCCTCCTGTGCCCGTTCGGGGCTGAAAGCGATCAGGCTATAGATATTATTCAGTGTGTTGAACAGGAAATGCGGGTTCAGCTGGCTCTTCAGGTTCTGCAGTTCGGCTTCGGCACGGCTCTTCTCCAATTCCCGCCGGGCGGTTTCGGTCTGATACCAGCTCCCTGTCATTTTGATCGCGACGCTTAGTCCTGCTACAAGCAGATATAACATGGCATTCACGATGAAGAAACCGATGATCTCCTGTATCTCTTTCTCCGGTCTGGGATGCGTCCATTCCGGATGCGGAAGCAATTCGAACATCAGATGGACACCGCCCATTGCAGCGGCTATTAATACGATATTGCTGAGGAAGAATTTCCATGTATGCTTGGTGAACAGAAAATGATCGATCAACAGGAAATAGTTGGCATAGAACACCAGCATGAACGACAGCGGAACGATGACGGAGCGGACGTAGCTGATAACAGTCACCGTTTGCGACTCCCGGCCTGTAAAGAAGAAGGGTAGCCCGAAGAGGATACCCCAGGCTACGATATGTATCAATTTTCCCATCCCTTTAAAAGGGGGAGCCGGCAGTGTATTATGCATTGTCTCCGTAGTTTTCATTTGTGCAAAGATACGTTTTATTTGCATTCTATTCATATCGGATCGCCTCTATCGGGTCGAGTTGTGCAGCCTTCTTAGCCGGGTACCAGCCGAAGAATACGCCGGTGACGGTACATACGGCAAACGACAGGACCACGCTCCAGGGCTGGATGTAGATTGGAAAGTGGGCGACCCCGTTCACAATGAGCGCTGCGCCCACTCCAAAGACTACACCTATCAAACCGCCTGTCACACTGATCAGGATAGACTCGATCAGAAACTGTGCCAGGATGTCAATGCCTTTTGCCCCGATACTCATGCGGAGGCCTATTTCACGTGTACGTTCGGTGACGCTGACGTACATGATGTTCATAATTCCAATACCACCTACGAGAAGAGAAATACCCGCCACAGCCGCCAACAGCACGGTCATCATATCCGTAGTACTTGTCAACATCGTGCTCAACTCCTGCTGGCTACGGATCGTAAAATCATCATCATCTGTATCCTTCAACTTATGGTTGCGGCGGAGTATCTCTGTTATCTCGTCGATGGCCTGGTCGGTATATTCCTCTTTGAGGGCCGAACAGGTAATGCCTTGCAAATGGGTAATGGCCAGGACCTTTTTCTGAATAGTTGTGTATGGAGCTAAGATTAGGTCGTCCTGGTCCATTCCCATGCTGTTGTATCCTTTGCTTTCCAGCACGCCTACGATGCGGAAAGGCAGACTCTTGAATCGTATCACTTTGCCGACCGGATTGCCCCCTTCGGGGAAGAGGTTGTCGACAACGGTTTTCCCTACTACACATACCTTGGCGGCGGTTTGCACGTCCTGGTCACTGAACATCTCGCCGTCCTGCACCTTGTAGCGGCGGATCTCGAGATAGTCGGAACTGATACCGTAGACGGTGGTCGGCGCGTTGTTGGCTCCGTAGATAGCCTGCCCGCTACTGCTGACAGAAGGGGAGACGGCGGAGACATAGCGGGTTTCGTCGGCTATGTCTTCATAATCCTGTAACTTCAGCGTTTCCATGGCTGAGGCATCCTGGCGGACACCGCCACGCACGTCGGCTCCGGGATGTATCATGATCATGTTGGAACCCATTTCGCTGATCTGTGCCTGTATGCTTCGCTTCGAACCTTGTCCGATGGCAAGCATCGTGATCACGGATGCAACGCCGATAATGATACCCAGCATCGTAAGGAAGCCGCGCAGCTTGTTATTGGCGAGTGCCCGGAGGGCTATTTTTATTAGGTTTGTTCCGTTCATTGTGAATAATGTGTTAATTTGCCAATGTGCCAATGTGTTAATGTGCTATAGCCGTATTGCCTTTTGTGATTTCATATTGGCATATTGGCACATTTGCACATTGAATAATTATTAATCATCGTTCTTTGGTAGTTTTGCCAAAGCTTCAGCTGCGTCTTGGATATTCGTATTGACCGTGTCGGAGGTGACATGCCCGTCGCGCAGCGTGATGTTGCGGCTACTGTATTGGGCGATCTCCGGGTTGTGGGTCACGAATATGATGGTACGTCCTTCGGCATGAAGTCTCTGGAAGAGTACCAGGATGTCGAACGAGGTCCGGGTATCGAGGTTACCGGTCGCTTCGTCCGCCAGGATCACGGCAGGGTCGTTGACCAGTGCACGGGCGATGGCGACGCGTTGCATCTGTCCGCCGGACATCTGGTTGCTCTTGTGCATCAGGCGGTCGCCCAGGCCTACGGCTATCAGCGATTCGATTGCCTTTTCACGGCGGGCGGCTGCGCTGTAGTTGGGGTTGTACATCAGGGGCAGTTCTACATTCTCGATCGCTGTCGTTTTCGGCAACAGGTTGTAGCTCTGAAAGACGAATCCGATCTTGCGGTTGCGCAGGGTCGCACGGGAGTTTTTCCCCATCGTACGGACCGATACGCCGTCGAGGTAGTATTCTCCGCTGGTCGGCGTGTCGAGGCAACCTAACGTGTTCAGCAAAGTACTCTTGCCGGAGCCGGATGTCCCCATGATGGTGACAAACTCGCCTTCGTAGATCGTGAAGGAGACGCCGCGCAGGGCATGGACGGTCTCGTCGCCGACCTTGAAGTCACGTTTGATGTTTTCTAATTTGATTATCTCTTTCATCATGATTCTCCTACTTTGCACTCTTCTTGTTTTTATTGCTTCCCGGAGGGCCTGGCATGAAAGGGCTGCGTTCCGTTTCGGCACTGGCGGTCGGGGCGGCGGAGGCTGCTTCGAGGTCTACAGCCAGCTCTTCGCCTTCATTGAGGCCGTCGGTTATCTCGATCATGTTGCCGCTGGTGGAACCGACGGTGACAAGCTTCGGCTTCAGTTCCTGTCCGTTCTTGATCCATACCATTCGCTTGCCGGTCGGGGCTTCCATGTTTGCATCGGATACGACGTAACCTAATTGGGCCAACATCTCTGCATCCGGCACGAAACGGAGCGATTTGGTCGGAACGGTGAGGACATTGTCGCGTTCCAGCGTGAAGATCGTCACATTGGCTGTCAGGCGCGGTTTCAACTTCAGGTCCGGGTTTTCGGCCGAGATGACTACTTCATAGGTCACAACCGTTGATGTGGAGGTCGAAGCGGAACTGCTGCTCTCGCTGTCGCCGAGGCGGATCTGGGTGACTGTCCCTTCGAAGACATCGTTCGGATAGGCATCGACGGTGAAGGAGACGCGTTGTCCGTTCTCGACATTGCCTATATCGGCTTCATCCACATCGGCGATCACCTGCATCTTGGTCAGGTCGGCGGCGATGGTGAACAGGGTCGGTGTCTCGAATCCTGCTGCAACGGTCTGTCCTTCTTCAACGGCACGATTGATGACAACGCCGTCTATCGGGCTGGTAATGGTTGCGTATTCGAGGTTACGGTTCACCTTGACCATGGAAGCCTGGTTCTGTTCGTAAGCGGCTTTTGCTTTCTCGTAGTTGTAAGTCGCGGTCTCGTAGTCGGAGTCGCTGATCAGCTTCTTTTCATAGAGGACCTTGTTGCGGGCATAGTTCTTTTGCTGGTATTCATACTCGCATTTACTGCTTGCCAACTGTGCCTGGGCGGAGGCGAGTTCGGCTTTCAGGTTGACCTTGTCCATTTCGGCGATCAACTGTCCTGCCTTTACCACGTCGTTGTAATCCGCATACAGTTTGTCGATGATGCCGGATACCTGCGTACCGACTTCCACTTCTGTTACCGGTTCGACTGTTCCGGTTGCTGTCACCGTGTTCGAGATGGAACTACGGCCCACTTTGGCAGTCTCGAGTCTGATGCCGCCTTTCGACGATTTACCGGTGAAGAACCAGATGCCTCCGGCTACGACCAGTACGCCTACTATACCGATGATTAGTTTCTTCTTGTTCATATCCTTGTCTGTTTTTATTCTTTAAAATAGATTGATCTCTTCTCCCTGGTAGAAGCGGAGCAGGCCGGCGTTCAATATAGCCGTATATTTGGCCTGAAGCGTTTCCTGTTGTGCACTTAGCAGGTTGTTCTTTTCGGTGAGCAGTTCGACGGTGTTTTTCATACCCACGTTAAACTGTTCGCTGACGAGCGAGTAGCTGGTTTCAGTGCTTTTCAGCTTCCGGGCAGCGGCTACGTATTGCTGTTGTGCGCTGTTAGCGCTTAACCAGAGGCTTTCGATCGTCTTATAGAGTGTCTTTTGCTTGTCAAGCAGGTCTAACTGGCTGGTCTGCCGTTGTAACTTGGCCTTGTTGATGGAGCTTTTTGTCTGTCGCTTGTCAAAGATGGGAATGCTTAGGGTCAGGCCTAACGAATTGTTCCAGTTCTGCTTGACCTGTTCGCTGAAGCTGAAGTCGCTTCCGTTGGCATTGGTCGTTCCGATGCCTGCGCTGAGGCTGAGGGTCGGAAGGTATCCGGCACGTGCCGTCTTGATGCTCAGATCGGAAGTCTCCACATTCAGCTTGCCGGATTCTATTTCGGGACGGAGGCTGAGAGCCGTGTGATAGACATCGTCTTTGGCAGGCAGCGGGATCAGCACGTTGCTGTCGTCTAACTGCGGCAGGTAGAGGGCCATTTCGAAGTCTCCGTCCAGTTCGAGAAGCTGTTTCAGTTGCAGCTTGTAGTCCTGCAGGGTAGCTTGCGAAGTGACTAACTGGTAATTGTCGTTGCTTACCTGCGCTTCCAGTTGGGCGAGGTCGCTCGAGGCGATGCTCCCGACGTTGAACAGTTCCTGGCCGCGTTCGTATTCCTTCCGGCTTACTTCCAGTGTCGATTCGTTCACCTTTACGGCTTCGGCGGAGTAGAGTATCTGCACATATAGTTGGGTGATGCTTTCTTCGATGGAGTTCTCGCTTTCGGAAACGTTGAGCTCGGCTATGCGGCTGTTCAGCTCTTGTTGCTTGATGGTGTTCAGGCGTTTGCTTCCGTTGTAGACCGTCCAGTTGGCATCGATGCCGTAGCTTCCGTTGTAGGAGGTCTTACTCTGGCTGGTGGTGATGTTGTCACCACTGATGATCGTGCCGCTTGCACTGTTCGGGCGGTTTACGACACGTTGGCTTATACTTCCGTTCAGGGAGGGGAGCAGATCAGCTTTCGCTGTCTTTACGTCTTCTTGCGTGCTTTCGACGCTGATGCGGTTACGCCGGATCGTGATGTTATGCTCCAATGCATAATCGATACAGTCGCTGAGCGTCCACTGCTTTGGCACGTCGTCCTCCGCTTTCATCCCGGCAGGCAGGAGAAGCAGGCAGGAGAGGAGTATGGATGATATTCGTTTCATAATGCTTTTGTTTTGCAACCTGACAATCTTTTTACCTTGTTTACGGAAGCAAAACTACAAAGCGGTGGAAACCTGTACAATCGGATTAGAAAAAGAGGAACTTTCCCTCGACAAAAAGGGAATTTCTATCGATGAAAGGTTTTAAATGATGATTTATCGGTGTTTTTGCTCGTATTTACCAATAGAGGGCAATCCCGGCGATACCTGCTAAAATAATCATCAGGATAGGGTTGATCTTGAACTTCCAGGTCAGGATAAAGGCTGCGCCGAATATCAGGAAGCTCTTATAGTCGATGAAGTTTTCGCTGTTCATCAGCAGCAAGGCTGCGGCCGCGATCAGGCCAACGGTGGCCGGGCGAAGTCCGTAGAAAGCGGCAGAGACATATTTATTATTCCGGAACTTGGCGAAGGCGTACGAGATAGCTAATACCAACAGGAAAGAAGGGAGGCAAACGGCGAAAGTCGTCAGGCAAGACCCTAAGATTGCCATTCCCGGTGAATAGCCGGCATTATGGATCGCCGTATATCCTATATAGGTCGCACTGTTGATCCCGATCGGGCCCGGTGTCATCTGCGAGATTGCCACGATATCCGTAAATTCTTGCGAGGAAATCCACCCGTAACGGTCTACCACGTCCGCCTGTATCAGGGAGAGCATGGCATAGCCACCGCCAAAGCCGAATATTCCGATTTTCAGATATACGTAAAACAGTTGCAACCAGATCATATCAGTCTTTCTTTATTTTCAGTCCGTAAATAAGTCCCCCTACAATGGCCGCCACGATAATCCATACCGGAGACAGTCCCCCTTTCCAAATCAGTAGCGCCGCCGCAATAGGAATAATCAGCTCTTTATAGCTCATCTTGATGGAGCGCGCCGTCGTCAGACAGGGCACGGCAATCAGTGCCACAACAGCCGGGCGCAGTCCTTTGAACGCTTTTTCCACCCATACATTGTCCTGTACGTGTGTAAAGAACAGCGCAATCGCTAATATAATAAAGAAGGAAGGGAGTATACTTCCTAAGGCGCAGACAACGCCTCCCGGCACTTTCTTCAGCTTATAACCGACAAAGATGGAGATGTTTACCGCAAATATCCCGGGCAGCGACTGGGCGACGGAGAAAAGATCGACAAAGTCTTCTTTCGAAAGCCACCCTTTATCCACCACCTCCCGTTGGATCAGGGGAAGCATCGCATATCCTCCCCCAATGGTAAAAGTCCCTATCTTTACAAATGTCAGAAATAGTGTCCAGTACATTTTATACAAATTGAATATCGAAGTTTATTTTACCCCCGAGAGCCTCAACTAATTGGACAATAGTGGAGATTGTCAGATTGCGCCCCTTCTCAATCCTGGAAATCTGTGTTTTATCTTTGCCTACCAACTCTGCAAGTTGGGCTTGTGTCATATTTTTACGGATACGCATTTCTTTTAACTTGGAAGCAATGATTTCTGCCTTCAATTCAGCTTCAAACTTATCCCGTTCGGTGGTCCCTTTTTTACCGATGAATTCGTTTAATAGTTCGCTATGTGATGTCAACTTATTCATTGTTGTTAAAATATTTTTTTCTTAACTCTTTTGCATGCTCCAATTCGGAGAGAGGTGTTTTACCGCTCTTCTTAATAAAACCATGTGTACAAACGACGACTGTTTCAGATGCAGAATCCCAAAATGCAAGTAGCCTATAATAAGTTTTGTTATATAGCGTCCTGAATTCCCATATATCTTCGTCCAGCTTTTTGAATAGCTCAATATCTCTAATATATTGTGTTTTGGATATATTGTATAAGATTTTCAATCTTGCTTTACTATCCAAAGAACGAAGAAAGGCTTCAGCCTCTTGCATATATATTACATCTTCATAGTATTTCATAATATCATGGTTTGTACAAAGATAAGGTTAATTGTTATATAATACAACTTTTATCGTCCCAACTCCTTTTCGTACCGCTGTTCGTCATTGATGAGGCGCAAGGCTTCCTGATAGCTTTCGTTGTCGTCGTTGATGACTTGGAAGTACTCGGCCATGTCATACAGGTCGCGGGCTATCAAAGCTTTGATCTGGAGCATGATCAGCGGTTTGGAACGGTTGTATTGTTCTTCGTTGAACTTGATCTTATTTTCTTTCGCCAATGAGATCAGTTCCTGCATCATCTCTTCCGTAACATTGAAGTTCTGCTTGTATTGGGCGAACTTCGGATATTTCTTGTTCAACTCGGCACGATGGCGGTCCAGGTAATTCATGGCGATGCGGTTCACCAGTCCGGCTGCCACCACACTGCGGTGATAATCGGTATAACGGGAAGTGTCGACCGGGATAAAGACATCCGGCATAATACCGCCGCCGCCGTAAACGATACGTTTTGTCACCAATGTGTTGTACTTCATCGAGTCGGGGAAATGGATACTATCCGCACTCATCAGCTCGCCCCGGTTATAACGGTCGATCAGGTCGTGGTTATACTGTTCCTGATTGCCGTTTACATACGGTTTCTGGATGGAACGGCCTGTCGGTGTATAATAACGGGCGACAGTCAGGCGGATCATCGAACCGTCAGGCATCGGGATCGGTTTCTGCACCAACCCTTTTCCAAACGTCCGGCGACCGAGAACTACGCCACGGTCCCAGTCCTGTATCGCTCCGGAAAGGATCTCACTGGCGGAAGCGGATGTTTCGTCCACCAATACGACCAAACGTCCTTCCTCGAAACCACCGCGGGCCGTCGACTTGGCTTCCTCACGCGGCTGTTTGTTCCCTTCGGTATACACGATCAGCTTATCTTTACCTAAAAACTCATCCGCCAGGTCGATGGCTATGTTCAGATAACCGCCGCCATTACCCTGCAGGTCGAGGATCAGGTTTTTCATTCCCTGCTTTTTCAGTTTCTCCAATGCTTCCTTAAATTCGTCGGCAGAAGAGGCCGCAAAACGGTTCAGCTTGATATATCCCGTAGTCTTATCCGCCATGTATGCGGCGTCTAAGCTGTACACGGGTATCTTTCCGCGAATGATTCTGAACTCGATCAGGTCCGGCACGCCATTGCGCAAAACCTTTACGCGGACTTCCGTATTTTTTGGACCGCGAAGACGTTTCATCACATCCGTATTCTTCATCTTGACACCGGCAATCAGCGTATCGTCTACCATGATGATACGGTCGCCTGCCATCAAGCCTACCTTTTCCGAAGGACCGCCGGGGATTACCTGGATCACATATAAGGTGTCCGTCAGCATATTGAACTGAATGCCGATCCCGTCGAAGTTACCCTGCAACGGCTCTGTCATCTCCTTTGTCTCTTCCGGGTCCGTATAGGTAGAGTGGGGGTCCAGTTTCTCCAACATGCCTACAATAGCATCTTCCACCAGTTTTGTTTCACTTGTAGAATCCACGTACAGATTGGAGATGGCATACAGAGCCAACTGAAGCTTGCGGGCATCCACGTTGTTACCACGTTGTGCCGACATCGAAGCAGCAAAAACACTCAATATAAGGAGTGGCAGGATAATTTTTTTCATTGTTCTAATTTATTAATAAAGGTTTGTCCCTTTCGGCACAAACTGGGAAATATCTTTGCCATACCGTAACAATTCCCGCACGATGCTGGAACTGATATGCGTATGTTCCGGTTCCGTAAAGAGAATGAACGTCTCGATACCGCTCAACTTCCGGTTTACGTCGGCAATACTCTTTTCATATTCGAAATCGTTCACCGTACGGATGCCGCGCAGGATAAACCCTGCCTGCATCTGTTGGGCGAAATCGACCGTCAGCGAATCGTACGACATGACCTGCACGCGCGGTTCATCCTTGTATAACTCACGGATCGCTTCCAACCGTTTCTCTAAGGAGAAATGAGTCTGTTTCGTGTCGTTGATACCGATGGAAATAATAATCTCATCCACCAGCTCGAGCCCGCGGCTTACCAACGACTCATGACCGATCGTAAACGGGTCGAACGTCCCGGGAAAAAGAGCAATTCGTTTTGCCATATTCTCTTTCATTTTCAATTAACCACGTCTTCTTCTACAACCAAATTGTCAATGATAAAGTTCTGTCGTTCCATGGTGTTCTTGCCCATATAGAATTCCAGCATATCTTTCACGAGGTCTTCCTTCTTCATCGTTACCGGATCCAGGCGGATATCCTTTCCGATAAAATGCTTGAACTCGTCCGGAGAAATCTCGCCGAGACCTTTGAATCGGGTGATCTCTGCATTCTTTCCTGCGGCGGCAATCGCATTCACGCGTTCCTCTTCACTGTAGCAATACCAGGTTTTCTGTTTATTGCGCACACGGAACAGCGGCGTTTGCAGGATATAGACATGATTCCGTTTGATCAGGTCCGGGAAGAACTGCAGGAAGAACGTGATCAGCAACAGGCGGATATGCATACCGTCCACATCGGCATCGGTCGCAATGATTACCTTATTATATCGTAAACCTTCCAACCCGTCCTCGATATTCAACGCCGCCTGAAGCAGGTTGAACTCTTCGTTCTCATAAACAATTTTCTTGGTCAGCCCATAGCTGTTAAGCGGTTTACCGCGAAGGCTGAATACCGCCTGTAAATTCGGATCGCGGCTCTTTGTGATCGAACCGCTTGCCGAGTCACCCTCGGTGATGAAGATGCAACTGTCTTCCAGGTTATCCCCTTTCGTGTCATTCAGGTGAATGCGGCAATCGCGCAGTTTCTTATTATGCAGATTCGCTTTCTTGGCACGTTCACGGGCCAGTTTCGTCACGCCGGCAATCGCTTTGCGTTCCTTTTCCGACTCCTGTATCTTGCGGAGCAAAGCGTCCGAAGTCTCTGCGTTCTTGTGCAGGTAGTTATCCAGTTCCTTCTTGATGAAATCCCCGATAAACTTACCGACCGAAGGACCCTCCGGTCCCATATCTTTTGATCCAAGCTTGGTCTTGGTCTGGCTTTCGAACACCGGCTCTTCCACCTTGATACTGATGGCGGCTACTACACCGGCACGGATATCCGAATATTCGAAATTCTTGTTGTAATATTCCTTTATCACACGCCCCAACGCTTCGCGGAAAGCCGAGAGGTGCGTACCGCCTTGTGTCGTATGCTGTCCGTTGACGAACGAGTAATATTCTTCCCCGTACTGGTTACTGTGCGTGATTACGACCTCTATGTCTTCCCCTTTCAGATGGATGATCGGGTATAAAGGCTCGGTCGTCATGTTCTCGTTCAGCAAGTCCACCAGACCGTTGCGGGAATGGAACTTCTTGCCGTTAAAGATGATTGTCAATCCGGAGTTCAGGAACACATAGTTCTTCAGCAGGCTCTCGATGTACTCGTCCTTGTACTGGTAATCCTTGAATATCTCCTTGTCCGGAATAAAATAAGTCAGTGTCCCGTTCGGCTCTTCCGTCGGGCAGATAGGAGCGTCTTCCGTCACGATCGCCTTGCTGTATTCCACCCGCTTGCATTCGCCGTCGCGGTGGCTGGTGATCAGGAAATAGCTGCTTAAGGCATTCACCGCCTTGATACCGACACCGTTCAGACCGACCGACTTCTTGAAAGCCTTGCTGTCGTATTTGGCTCCGGTATTCATCTTGCTGGAGACGTCGACCACCTTGCCTAACGGAACCCCGCGGCCATAGTCGCGTACGGAGACGGTGCCTTCTTCAACGGTCACTTCTATGGTTTTACCGTACCCCATCATGTATTCGTCGATGGAGTTGTCCAGCACCTCTTTCAGCAATACATAAATACCGTCATCGGCATAACTACCATCCCCTAACTTCCCGATATACATACCGGGGCGGCGACGGATATGTTCCATCCAGTCAAGCGTCTTGATGTCGTCATCATCGTACGCTGTCGGCTGTTGCATTGTTGAATTCAGTTCGTCCATAGATTATAATTGTTTTATAAAAGCTCTTCTTGTTTTATGATGTTCACGTTTAAAATAATCCCATTGTGCCTGTACCGCATTGTTTGTTTCCAACTCCGGATTACTTTCAGCGTAAACAGCTCCTACACTCTTATATACCGGGATCAGGTCGTTAAACAACAACGCGTTTACTCCCTTACTCTGGTACTCCGGCAAAACGCCGGTCAGATACAAATCGATTACTTTCGGCTTGCTTTTCAACGCCTTCAGCAGATAAATCCAACCGAAGGGGAAAAGATGCCCTTTCGCTTTCTGCATCGCCTTGGACAGGTTAGGCAGCGAAATACCGAAACCGACCACTACGTCATCTTCCTCGCGAACGATGAGCGTAACCAGGTCATACCGAAGCATCGGTATGTACGTGGCGAGATAAAAATCGATCTGTTTCTGAGTGAGCCGTGCAAACCCGTACAGAGGTGCATACGACTCGTTCAGGGTCTGAAATACTTTCTGCGCATAAGGCATGATCGCCTTGGCATTCTTGAACTTCATCACCTTCAGCCCGTACTTTTTCTTTACGATCTCTCCGATACGCAAATGTTTTTCCGGCACTCCCTCCGGAATATATATCTTGAACTCGTGCCAATCCTGATCTTTCGTATATCCCATACGCTCCATCTGTTTCGGATAGTACGGATAATTATAGATCGTCGCCATTGTCCCGAGCTGATCAAATCCTTCTATCAGCATCCCTTCGTGGTCCATATCCGTGAATCCCATCGGCCCGTGTATCTCATTCATGCCTTGTTCACGCGCCCATTTCTCGACAGCGTTGAATAAAGCATCGACCACCTCCACGTCGTCGATAAAATCGACAAACCCGAAACGGGCTCTCTTCTGGTTCCATGTTTCATTACTCCGGCGATTAACCATCCCCGCAATACGTCCCACAACTTTTCCGTCTTTGTAAGCCAGAAAATAGATTGCATCACACACTTCGAACGCAGGATTCTTCTTTTTATCCAACGTCACCATCTCTTCTTCTATTAGTCCTGGCACATGATACGGGTTGCCTTTGTATAATTCGATATTGAATTTTACGAATTTCTTCAGTTCCTTCTTACTGGTAACTTCTCTAATTTCTACGCCCATCAGTCATTTAGTTTGAACGGCAAATTTACACAATTAATTCATTTTAGACGTTAGTTGGTGATAAGAAATTGTTTAGGGGGTGGTTTGTGCGGGGTGGAGAAAGGCTTGTCGTGCTTATAAAAGCAGGGTTTGTATTTAAAAGTGTTCCGTGAAAAGTACAGTTTTGCCTAAAACTGTACTTTATATAGAACGATTTTGCTTATATTTGTACAATGAAAAGAACAATATGGAAACATTAATCAGTATTTATCAGCAGTTGATAGCTGCTACGCAAACAGATTTCGTACGCTATCTCTATAAAGAAATCGATTGGGATCTCCGGCTCATAGGTATAACAGGGGCACGGGGAACAGGAAAAACTACGCTCCTTTTGCAGCATATAAAACTGGATATAAGGGACAAGAGCAAGGCTTTGTTTGTCAGTTTGGATCATGTCTGGTTCACAACCCATACAGTAGTCGATCTGGCCCGTCAGTTCCATTCCTACGGTGGTCAGTATTTATTTCTGGATGAGGTGCATCGTTATCCCGATTGGGCTCGTGAAATTAAAAATATTTATGACAGTTATCCGGATCTGCATATTGTTTTTACAGGATCGTCTATCCTTGAAATATATAAATCGAATGCGGATTTAAGTCGACGGGCGATCAGTTACCACCTGCATGGATTGTCTTTTCGCGAATATCTTGCTTTTGAAAAGGTTTTGAACGTGCCGCCCGTTTCTTTGGATGAAATACTGTCCCGGCATCAGGATATCTGTATGGATATCGTTGGGAAAGTCAAGATATTACCCTGTTTTAAGGATTATCTGAAGAATGGATACTATCCGTTTTACAAAGAGGGCTTGAAAGTCTATCCGATCCGGATCCAGAACGTGATAAATACTATATTGGACGGGGACTTGCCGGCTGTAGAGAAAATAGATTATTCCTCCGTGATGAAGATGAAGAAGCTGTTGGGCATCGTTTCTTCTTTGGTCCCGTTTACACCTAACATGACAAAATTAAGTTCGGAGTTAGGTATCAATCGGACTTCTTTAAGTAACTATTTCTCTTATCTTCATAAAGCCGGTTTGCTTATTTTGTTGCATCCGGATGCGAACGGAATGAGCTTGTTGAATAAACCGGATAAGATCTATTTAAATAACAGTAATATCCTGTATGCTTTAGGTGGCTCTTCCACTAATGAAGGAAATGTTCGTGAAACATTTTTTGTCAATCAGCTGATGGCCGTACATCCAATATCCTCCTCTTTACAAACTGATTTTTTAGTCGGAAAAAAATATTCGTTTGAAATAGGAGGAAACGGGAAAGGATTTCGGCAAATCAAAGACCTTCCCGATTCCTATATAGCATCTGATGATATAGAAACAGGCTTTGGAAATAAAATCCCGTTGTGGTTGTTTGGCTTTCTGTATTGAAAGAGATAAATTGAGAAATTACAATAACCCCCTTTTCCCGGCATTTTTCTATTTCATCTGAAATCTTGATCGGTTTTGAACTGACTTTTTTCACTGTTTTAGCCTGTTCTGCTGACAACAGATAAAATGAGGTGCGCAGCCCATTCCAAAAAACGTGCAAATTGATTACCGGAAACCGGGAACACCGACAAAGTGATAAAGCTTAACTCCCGGAGAATCGAATATTTGAAAATAAAACGGACGGCGTTCCGAATATCTCGAGGAAATTCAGGTGCTTTTTTGCCCTTAAGACGGTCCTCTTTTCAATTACGACCGTCCAAATCGCCATTACGACCGTGCTAATCTTCGCGAGGTGCCGAGTGCACTACACATTAGCACGGTCGTAATGGCAAAGAGGACGGTCATAATTGCTGGAAACACTCAAAAAAGGCGAAAAAGTCCCTTTTTGAGGTCGAAAAAACGGATTAACATTTGTTTTGTTTCGGACGTCATTCGGACCGGAAAAATGCGTTTTATACAATAACCCCCTTTTGGGACAACGGATAATTATCCCGAACTATAATTTGTACGCTTAACGTGGAATATGTCAATTTGTACAAAAACTAAATTTTAAGGTGTACAATGGTTCCAATTTCTTATCTTTGTGGCGTTTTCGTCATTCCCCATATGGGAGTGACGAACCTTTGTGTGCCCGAAACCCTGTTGGAGGCACGTAATCGTAACTTTTATTTGATTATAAAATCATGAAAATAGCTATAGTGGGGACAGGTTATGTGGGACTTGTCACCGGTACATGTTTCGCAGAAATGGGAACCGAAGTTTTCTGCGTCGACGTAAATGCCGAAAAGATCACAAACCTGAAGCAAGGTATCATTCCTATCTACGAGCCTGGTCT
This sequence comes from Parabacteroides sp. AF17-28, assembly GCF_003479205.1. Lineage (NCBI taxonomy): Bacteria > Pseudomonadati > Bacteroidota > Bacteroidia > Bacteroidales > Tannerellaceae > Parabacteroides > Parabacteroides sp. AF17-28. The sequence goes on from NZ_QUGV01000035.1 coordinate 37,626, forward strand.
TGAAGAGATGGTTCACCGTAACCAGCAAGCCGGCCGTCTCCATTTCACAACCGATTTGACGGAATGCCTGAACGAGGTCGAAGTCCTCTTCAGTGCCGTAGGTACTCCTCCCGACGAAGATGGCAGTGCCGACTTGAAGTATGTGCTGGAAGTAGCCCGTACCGTCGGTCGCAACATGACAAAACATCTCCTGGTCGTGACGAAGAGCACCGTTCCGGTAGGTACGGCCCGCAAGGTTCGTGAAGCGATCCAGGAGGAATTGGATAAGCGGGGATTACAGATTGAATTTGATGTCGCTTCCAATCCCGAATTTCTGAAAGAAGGTGCGGCTATTAAGGATTTTATGAGTCCTGACCGTGTGGTTGTCGGTGTTGAATCCGAACGTGCAGAAGAGTTGATGACTCGTCTGTACCGTCCTTTCCTGTTGAATAATTTCCGTGTGATTTTCATGGATGTCCCTTCCGCCGAGATGACGAAGTATGCGGCTAATGCTATGTTGGCTACCCGTATCAGCTTTATGAACGATATTGCGAATTTGTGCGAGATCGTCGGGGCGGATGTGAATATGGTACGTAAGGGGATTGGCTCGGATGCCCGTATCGGCAACCGTTTCCTGTATGCCGGTATCGGCTATGGCGGCTCCTGTTTCCCGAAAGATATAAAGGCGTTGATTAAAACGGCTAAATCGAATGGTTACTGTATGCGTATCCTGGAAGCTGTTGAAGAAGTCAACGAAGAACAGAAATCGATTCTGTTCCGTAAGCTGAATGATTATTTCAAAGGCGATCTGAAAGGAAAACGCGTAGCTATCTGGGGTTTGGCCTTTAAGCCGGAAACGGATGATATGCGCGAAGCCCCATCCTTAGTTTTAATTGATAAACTGTTGGCTTCCGGTTGTGAAGTCTATGTCTATGATCCTGTCTCGATGGAAGAAACCCGCCGTCGTTTAGGTGATACGATCCATTATGCAAAAGATATTTATGATGCCGTAGTGGATGCCGATGCCCTCCTGCTTGTCACGGAATGGAAAGAGTTCCGTATGCCTTCCTGGTCGGCTGTCAAGAAGTTGATGGCTACGCCGCTGATATTGGATGGAAGGAATATCTATGATGTGAAGGAGCTGGAGGAGAATGGGTTTGTTTATCATTGCGTAGGGCGATGACAGAAGGCGAAATCTTGCAATTGATCCGTCAGGGAGAAAGTTTTCGGCTGGAAGCGAAGAAGGCCGAAAAAGAGGTTCCTGCATCTGTATGGGAAAGTTATTCCGCTTTCTGCAATACGGATGGAGGTATCATATTGCTTGGCGTGTCGGAAGATAAGAAAAATAAAGAGCTTTATGTTTCCGGCGTTGAGGACAGTGGCAAGATTATCCAATCTTTCTGGAACCAGATTAATAATAAACAGAAAGTGAGCGATAACCTGCTTTTCAATCGCCAGGTTTATGCTCTTTCTATTGAAGATAAAGACGTTGTAATTATTGAAGTTCCTCGTGCAGACCGTCATTATAAACCCGTTTTTATTAATGACAATCTGTTTGCCGGTACATACCGGAGGAATGCCGATGGTGATTATCATTGCCAACGCGAAGAAGTAAAAGCGATGCTTCGCGACCAGGCGGATATTACTTTAGATAGCACAATAATAGAAAATGTCGATTGGCAGGAACTGGATAAAGATACGATTTATCGTTTCAGGATGCGTTTTCGTAATCTGAAACCCGAACATGTCTGGAATACTTTGGATGATGTCGAGTTTCTATTGAAAGTCGGTGCGCTTAAACGTAGTAGTGACGCTCCTGAAGTTCATCCGACTTTAGCCGGTATTCTGATGTTTGGTACGGAAATGCTGATCACCAACGAATATCCGAATTATTTTCTGGACTATCGGGAGATCGAAGACGGGAACCGTTATACGGACCGTGTCTTTTCTGCTTCCGGTGATTGGTCGGGTAACCTTTTTGATTTTTATTTCAGGATTATCGATCGTTTGACATCCGGATTGAAAGTACCCTTTCAATTGCGTAACGGATTAGACCGTATTGATGACACGCCTGCTCACGGTGCAGTGCGCGAAGCCTTGGCAAATGCGTTGATCCATGCCGACTACCATGGCAGAAGAGGTGTTGTCATCGAAAAACATAAAGACCGGCTGGTGATTTCCAATCCGGGAGCTTTGCGCATCACGATGGACGAAGCTCTTGAAGGCGGCATCAGTGATCCCCGCAATGCGAGTGTATTCAAGATGTTTGTTTTGGTAAATGTGGGTGAGCGTATTGGTAGTGGTTTGCAAAACTTGCGTTATGTCTGGGAGCAAATGGGATTAGAAATCCCTGTTTTGCGAGAGTCTTTTTCTCCTGATCGGATGCGATTGGATATTGTTTTATGGAATGGAGATAATATCGGTGGAGAAGGAGTGGATATCCTGGAACTTACCCCCCCAGCCACCCCCCCAGTCACCCC
>NZ_QUGV01000036.1:0-39959 GCF_003479205.1 Parabacteroides sp. AF17-28
TCCAAATCTTTTTGCAACTATTTTTTCATCGGAATGCAACAGGTTTGCGGGATGCGCTGAAATGCTGTGAGTTACGAGGGAAACTTTTTTTCAAGGCTTGGAAGACATGAAAAAAAGGCGGTTTCTATTACTATATAATGTACGAGACAGGGAGAAAATCTTATTCACTTTTGCTGAATCAACAACCTATATTTATATTATCATATAATCTGACTTAAAGGATCCATTCAGTCTCTAAAAAAGTAGATAAGACATGGGGCTTATTGTAAAAAATTCCTTTTTCTGATTCGAAAGGCATCTAAAACAAAACAAATGTTAATCCACTTTTTTGGCCTCAAAAAGGGACTTTTTCCTCTTTTTGGAGTGTTTTCAACAATTACGACCGTCCTCTTTGCCATTGTGACCGTGCTAATAGGTAGTGCACTCGGCACCTCGCGAAGATTAGCACGGTCGTAATGGCGATTTGGACGGTCGTGATTGGAAAGAGGACCGTCATAAGGGCAAAAAAGGCCCCTAATTTCCTTGAGATATTCGGAACGCCGTCCGTTTTATTTTCAAATATTCGATTCTCCGGGAGTTAAGCTTTATCACTTTGCCAGTGTTTCCGGTTTTCGGCAATCAAAAAGGACACTTTTAAGAAAGACCTCCGCAGCTCATCCGGACTATTGTCGGAAAAGAAGGCTAAATACTAAAAAAAAGTCAATTCAAAATGGACTGACTTTTCGGATGAAATAGAAAAAGGGCAAAAAAGGGGGTTATTGTATAATTTTCATTTTAGATCTTCACCGGTTTACTCCAACGGATTGAGGAATAAACGCTCAATAACCTCGAAAAAGTTACCAGACGAGGGTCTTGGCAAATTGTCCGATAATAAATTACCTTTAGCGTCGAACAATAAGTATCGTGGTATCGTCACGTTACTTCCTAAAAACTCAGACAATACATTATCAGCCTCATTCGTTATAAAATAGTGATATCCATTCAAATGATATTTCAACACATCCTCCTCCCACTTCTTCGAATTATTGGGAAAATCCACACTTACATATAAAAGCTTTATCTGATGTTCGTCAAGCCATCTATGAACTTCTTTGTTATGCAAAAATTCTTTCTTGCAGGGGGCACAATAAGTCGCCCACATATCGACCAGTACCGGTGTTCCAGTAAAATAACTCCGAATAAGTGCAGGTAAATCCATTGACGGATATTCTGCGAGTTTGTTTAATCCATTCATATCATTATACAGAAACACGCCATATGCATTGTTAGAGTTATGGCTATCCCGGTTATACATCTCTAAAGCAGGCAAATAGATACTCACGGGAAACTTTTCCCGAAAAAGTTTAATGCTGGAAGCATATTGCGCATCGCTTTCAATTCCCATGATGTTCCTTCTAATTTGTAACCCATTGGCAAAATCAGCTTCCTGACAATCGACCGGCATATATTCCTTATATTGTTGCCCTTCATCCCATAATCCGGTCGGGTGTATATCGCCCTTTGAAAGATATCCCTCACTCATTAAGCGACTTACAATCGACATATTACCCAATCTCATGGAAGTACCCGCATATTTACTATCGAAAGGATTGTATTTCGCATAAAATGTACAAAGGACTTTCTTCTGTTCGTCTTCCGTCAAGCCGGTATGGTGTATTCTCCCTCGTATGGCATGACAAAACACCATATCGAACTCCTTGGAAGAGAAGTCAAAAAAATCTTTACTGATTTTGTGATTTTCATACAACTCGCATATCGGAGCAAACAATTTTTGCTTTTTATCTTCGAGCCCGGAAACAATCCTTTCTAAGGATGAATTTTTTAACGCATCATCAATGTGAACGGCTCCGCTGGCAAGCAGGTTTTGTTCTTTAAGCAGATTATTCCCCGCAGCATTCGTCCCTCCAAATATCAAATTACCATTATCAACATGTATCAGGATACTGTCCCCGGGGCAAAGTATGATACGTTGCTTCGGGCAATACTCATTTCCTGTAATCAGGATAAACACAGACTTATCCCAAGAAATTCTTTTTGTAGCTATGCCATTGTTGAAAATGAAAAAATCGGCCGCCTGCATGAAATGTGCAGGATTGCTATCGATTGGACGTCCAAAAGATAAATACGTATTGTCCGGGCATTTTGTATTTATAACCGTGATAGAAGATTGTTGTGCCATTACAGGCATTAACATAAATGGCAATAACAAGAGTACAACGAAGATCTTAACTTTCATACATTTTATTCGTTACAAGATAAGCATATAGCACCTCTTTCTTCTCTAATCAGTCTTGGATAGTGGCATATCCAATCCGAAAGCAAATGTAAGAAAAAATCTTCGATAAAAATCACATCCCGCCTTCAGTTTGAAGGTACCAGGTCCAACCATTGATTTGAATCTGCAGGGCTTGCCACAAATCGGAGGAGGAAGAAGAGTCGGCAAAGAAAAAGACGATTTTGTATTCATCCTCACGGTCAAGATATTCCTGTACCTTCCGGCTGTAACCTTCCATTGCGGTCATGGCAAGGTAGTCGATCAGGTTGATATCGAAGACCTTCTTTCCGGTAGCCTTTTCGGTCACAGTAAAACGGGTATGCCGGTCCTCCATGAGGCGCATCGTGTTTAATTCGACCACTGCCGCCGAAGTATTCTTTTGTTCTTCATAATAAGGCCGGTAACTCAAGGCATCGTCGTCCAGCAACGAATTGTCGTACGCCATATAGCCGTTCGACTCGACAATTTCATAGCTATAATCATCCACATTCAAGTTCCAGGTCCCGGAGGGACTGTTATCTGCTTTCCCTTGGGAATATCCTTGAAACACGAAGCGCACTTTGTTCGTATTCTTTATCAGGCTTATTACTTCCGTCTGATTTGTCTTCCCGGTAAACTCTACATGGTTAATCCCGCCATGCCAAAGCGGTTCCAGTTCTTTATCAATAATACGGGACTGTTCACGTTTCAGCTTCAGTTTCATTTCTGTGATATCAGACTCTCCCTTTGCGGAGGCAATGTCGTACGAGTTATGCGCACCTGCCCACGCCAGAAACTGATATTCCCCGACAGGCAGTTTGACTTCCATCCGGTAATTACCCGTAGCCAACGCATCGCCCTCCTCCGTTTGCCGGAACAGGAATTTGCCATCTTTATCGAAAACATAAAGCTCCACCTTATCCACTTGGGTATAGAATGCATCCGTAAAAAGCATATTATAGTCGTATTTAAACTGGACATATAAACTACATTCCGGCATTTCCTCCCGGACACATGAGGTCATGAAACTGACGACAGCGAAAAAAGTCAGCAAAGCGATGTTACGTATCAGGCTTTTTGAGTTCATATTTCTATTCTTTCTATTTTTGAGGGAAATACTAAAGTGAAGTTGCGGGAGACAAGCTCTCCCACAACTCCTCAAACAAAACTAAAGCAAGCAAATAGGTCCAAAAAATTAAAATTCTTCTACTTGTTTATACCATGTCCACGGGTTGACATTGATTTGGATAGACAGCCAGTTACCACCATCTTCATCCGGATCTTTTGGGCTTGGCTCCGGAATCGTAGGATATCCCGGGTGATTAAACTTACTGACTGAGATATCGTAATAAGAGTTACGGACTACTCCAAATTCTCCTAATGCATTAACAATCTCATTTGTATCATCATGTCTGATCATGGCTCTGTAGTAACAGACTCCTCCTACATAATAAGTAAAACTGCCGACTGTTCTTGCCCGAGTCGGAGTATTTAGTATATCTTCTTGCCTACCATTAAACTCCAGCATTGCAGTTTCTATTCCAGCTTCGTCATCAGGTATAGTTATTTCATTGAAGCCTAAATCTACCAAATATTTATTAAACGCATTGGTTAGTGGCATCGGAACAACGCCTCCATTAGCATTAACCTTTGCTGTCAACTCTGTTTCAATCCAAGCCTTTAATGTCTCAAATGTATAATAACCAGTATTGATGTACATCCAGTCGGCATCATCTTTTTGGCGACCTGTAGTCTCTTTATTCGGTAATTCATATTCATTCGGGATAAAATTTATTTTGAACAATACATGTGTCGTATAAGCATGCACATTATTTATTGAATCCTGTGTATTTTCAAGACAATATTCGTCTGTATTGCTCTCTTTCCATTCCAAGCCCTTATCTTCTGCATAGACATTGTATTCTTCACTATCTTGCGTATTATAATTAGGGTCTATTCTGTAAGAACCTAATTTATAATCGTCAAACGGTGTACGGAAACCACCTCCATTTTCTTCAAACCATGTTGGAAGTCTTTTTGAAACAGGGTAATACTTTTTATTTGTGACATTCAAGAGCCATCCGCCATTCTCAAGTTTAATCTCAGCCTTAGCCTCATCATCAGCAATCGGATTAATTTCAACATGCACTTTTGCAACTACGCGGTCGAGCTTGATAGACAATGGAGCTTTCTCAGCCAAATCAGCAGTTTTATAAAGCGTCAAATCCGAATCAACGCCGTCAGATTTTGAAGGTTCCAGGCCTCCTTTGGCATTTGTCATCATAAAGCCATCATTCTCATTTGATATTATAGACGCGTCTTCCTCTATAGCCTTATTAATAATGCTATACGTTTTCCCTGAAGTAGATTCTGTACTTGGAAATTCAGAGGAAGGATTTGCAACTATCAAAATACGTTTGGAAGTTGCCGGTACCTGAAAGGCTTCTCCAATTCCCACAGCTTGTCCATTTACAAGTCCTGCCTGATCAAGCGTTAATGCAATATCAGCAGTCACTAAGGGATCTGAATCAGCGTCAAAGAAAATCGCTCTGACTTCCTTTATTGTCGATTCCGCCTCGGTCGCATTTTTAACAGGTTCCGAATTCAATGCGCGCGTCGAGCGCGTCGAAGGAGTGATCACCCTTAAAGACACCCACGCATCCCCTTTGGGATCCGTGACGATTCCGCTATCGTCTCCCCCCGAGCCGATGTCGTCTTTACTACATGCGGCTAATAGCATTGCCGCCGATGCAAACATCAAAAAAAACTTTGCTTTCATTTTTCTACAATTTAAATGTTATTAATTAACTCTCTCTTATCTATTCTACTAATTCACAGACATCCCCGCCTGGGAGATGTATATCTTTATTCTTTTTACCGTACTGCCGCTTGTCGATGTTTTCGGATCATGAACGGTTGTCAGATAGACAATCCCGCTTCTCGCCGCACCGCCGTTCGGCCGTACATCAATATATATTCTTCCATTGTCCACCACGATATGCTCCGTATCGTTCCGGTCACTTCCCGAAATTGCCGGTCGCAGCTTTATCCAGTCAACACCGCCTTCCACATCTCCGGACAGACAGTAATAATTCATAATCTGAACTTCTGCATTCGCATTCTCTTCCGGTATATATTGCAACACATCGCCTGCCACAGAAATCATATCCCGCTGCCTGATATGAATCTGTTTTTCCAGATTTCCTAATTTCAGCGTGACGTATGCATTATGCTTCTTTACTCCCTCCAAGGATTGATTGTCTTCGTTCCATTGCAGCCAATCCCGAACCACAACATCAACCGGAGTGATCCGGGGACTGGAGGCATTATTTTCTTTTATTGGAATCGAACTATTGCCAGGAGCCAGGGCAAATGAATATTCGACTGAATCCCGATTGGCTGTTATGGCATTGGAATTCGGGAAGCTCACCTGGCAATCCGTCGATATCTTAAAAGCCTCCAAAGTCGTAGAATCGCGAGTATAAGCAATAAATACAGAGTTACTCACCGCCAGATAATAGTCGTTATTCGCCATGATTTCGTAAGAATCCGTATCGTCCACCAATATCTCGAAGTTAAGATCCGTATTGGAAGCTTTAGACGCTTTGGCATCAGCCACAGTATCATAGCCCGGCCCCTTGACCGTTTTAATGGTAAACTTGTACGCACGGTTACGAAGGATGTTCAGTGGCTGCAAAGCATTGTCCACAAGCGCCATCTTGTAGTAAAAATCCTTACTGTTCTTATCCTTGTCCGTATAGGTTCCCTGGATAATCATATAGGGTTTGCCCTGTTGGTCGAACTCATACAGGTAGACCGGACTTTTCTCCGTACTTTGTCCTCCCGACACCGCCTCGGCCACTGCCAAGGGGGAAGAATAAGACGCATCGACCTGATATTCTGTCCGGTTACCCGTATTATCCGGTATAGAACCATCTAAATTGTGCAACAGTCCTTGCAGGGGGACATTGACAATTGCCGTTATCCCTTTCAACTTAAAGTTTGTGGCATTATTGGCCACCGACATTTTAGCGACTGCCCGGATCAGTTGCAAGGAAGTACCATCGTTGTTTTCTATTTTTATGTCCTCGTCTATCCGGTCCACCTCCAATGAGGCACTCATCGGAAAAAGTTCACCGGAACCGCTATACGGAATACCTAAAAACGGCGAGGAAGCCAATGGCACAGTCCGCAAATTCCGGCATACCTGGGACAAAGAGGCGGAAACTAACCGGGATGACAAATTACTTTCATCAAAATCATACACTGTCGCGTCGTCACCATAACAGAAATGGCTTGGCGGATTAGCCAATATCAGCAGCTGATATTTACTGCCGGCAGGCTGTTTGGTCAACACCACAAATCTTTTTCCTGCTGATGACTCATAGGCCTGCACTGCCTCAACAAAGGTAGCACTACCGCCATTTCCCTTGAAGACAAGCACCCAAGGTGTCATCCCTACCGTATTTTCATCATTCACCCCCTTGGTTGAAGGAATCGGATATGAGTTCGCACGGGCAAAGATTTCAACCCGCACCTTGCCATCCGGCGTCTCCCCGCCATCCGGACGCCCGGATAACAAGACCTCGTTTTCGCAAGCCGCCATCAGCACGAGTAACATCATGCTGAGAAGGTTGATAATATGTTTTGTCTTTTTTCTCATTTCCTTACACATCTGATTGAATAGCCGAAATGGGCACTCATTGATTTAGGTGCTGGCGACGCGTAGTTGAGTTCCATACTCCAAATATTGCCGAATGGCGTACCGGTCTCTCTTGGAACGTTTTCAACCATTACTATGTTTGTCCACCCGGGTGCGACGGACGAAGACCAGTAATATCCGGTTTCGCCGGCATATTCCAGACTACCGTCCTGATGCCACCTTCTCCCCGCCGCCGGGAAAAAAACGGAAGCATTAGTCTCGGGATTAAACAACAGTGTACCCCCAAAAGCAGCATTCGCATTATACAGAGAAACACCATTATAAGCTATTGTTGTCAGACCGGTTTCCCTACTGGATCCGTTAAGCATCGTTCCGGTTTTAATCGGTCGCCGGTCGAAGAAACCATCGGCATAATATCCATACTTCACATTCTCCAGGATTTTGGATGAATACAGTACTGTCCTCATGTTCACATCGTAAGGCATTGTAGAAGTATATGAACTGCCATCCCCCTGCATCGGTTCCTGAAAAAGAGACATTCGCCAATCAGACTGGTTTACCTGGTCTGCATACGTGTTACTATTCACCGCAATCCGATCGACCGGTCCATCCGTAGGACGGCGATAGCTTTCAGGGCAGATTTCGTAATAATCTTCAAACTTTGTCCCCTCCTTAGGGCTCCATAAAGGAGGCGATGATATATAGGATATACTCCAGCCATCTATAATCCAGGGCGGAACAGAACTACGATTCACCGGATAATAGGCACGGAGGGCCAATTCCGGATTGCTAACCGGCAAGCCCCATTGGAAATGCGCTCCCGCCTGGGTCGGATATTTGACAAATGCTATTGAATTTGCCAGATCATTTTTATTAATGTTTATCCAAGGCTGCTTCGTCTCCGGATTATCCCTGAAAACTTTTGCCGTCAGGTTATAAGGAGAAAACTTCGCCCCATACCCACTTCCGGAACTTCCGCTCCGCATCAGATAATCCGCTTCTCCGCCCTGCCTCACATACAGCCTGGTCTTCACATCATTTCCACTATCTACATAGGTAACTTCCACCGCTCCATATCTGGGAACGCCAGTGGTGTTTTCCTTTTTGAGTCCAATCCGGAAGTAGATACGACTTTTCCCTGTTACCTCATATCCGTTTTCCTCTTTATAAGCATTCGGTATGACAGGATAATCCTCTGCATCACCCGGAGAGTCTGTCCCTATTGTCGGGTCAAAACTGGGAGTCGAACTTATAATGATAAAGTCCCTGTATTCCTCCGGAACGGTAGCCTTCCACGTATTCCAGTAACTATAGCGGTTCCCACTAATCACCCGCTCACCAGTCTCGTTATCGGCAAAAAAAGCTCCGATATACGGATGTGACCATTGGCTTTTCTCACTATTTACGACAAAATCGGCACGCTTCCCTTCCTGCTTGACGTGAACCAGGATTGTCCTTGTCAGCGGATTCTTCATCTCCAATACGCTGTCCGCATTCAGGGAATAGCTGTCGGCTGCTGTCAGGCGAACCTCATACGTTGTTTCGCCTATCGTATTGGGACGGTCCAGTAGGATATCCATATAGCCGGCCCCCGTAGCCGGATTGTATAAAAACCGCTCATCCTTGTTCGGGCTCCACGACTGGGTGGATAAAGCGTTGAAAATAGTGTTTGCATCCAATTCTTCCCCCGAACCTACGTTTCTCACTGTGTTTTCCACCCTTACCACCGGCATATTGGACCAGAAGGAGATACGCGCGCCGTTAAAATCGGTGATGCGGACATCTGTTTCCGAGACATTCAATATCCGGTTGCCCGCTATATCCCACTCGTTATCGGTCGAGCCCCACTCCGAAGCTTCGATATTGACATCCAAAGACTCGCGGATAATGCCAGTCAGATCCAGTTTCGTATTGATCGGAAGACTGTAATTCACAGGAGAAGAAGATATCTTCAATTTGGCAGAAGGCGAATACTTTTCTTTCATATTGATGGTGAAAGTCACCGCCTGCATTTCGTCATCTTTCGTTTCCAGCTCATTGGCCGGCAAAATAACGCGGCTTACCCGCTTTGCCCATGTCGCTCCAGTGACAGAGGTAGTCGTATCCGCAATATATTTTGTATCCCGGGAGAACTTACGGGTAACGGAATGGTTGACGGACGGCCCGTTATAATGAGCGGTCAGCGGCACTAAATCCGGTACTCCGCTAAAGGTTATGCCCTCGAAATAATTGTCGAAATCAGCTTCGGCTTCCACTGCCACCAAGACGGCGTCGAACCGCACACCGAGCCGGTCAAGCTTCAATTGAAGCAAGGAGACAGATGTCCCGTCACTCAATTTCGCCCCTTGGTTTTCTGGCAGAATCGTAACATTATTGATTTCCTGTATCATGGGAATGATCCGGTCGGAAGTAAAAAAGCGTTCCGGATAAGCGATACTGTTCAAGTCGGCATACTTGGAGATTCCATCCAACCGGCTTTCGATAATATTATCGTCCGGTTCATTGGCCAAAAAGACAAAATCATACTTCCCGGCGATAACAGGATGCCGGATGATATCCCCCTCCGATGTATTATAGCGTATGTTCGAGATACAATCTTGCGTATTAATATCGAAAGTCAGAATACGGAGTGTTTCAATCGTATAATCTTCTGGACTGCCTGCATGTGTAGCACTCTGGCTTCCCATCCCCTGAATCTCTATAAACGAACCGTTAGCCTTGCGATCGATGAGACTTTCATCCACACAGGAAAATAGTACAAATAAGAATAAAATGCCAATTATGTTTTTATACACCATATACTCTACACATTAGTCAAAAGGACTCCACACCTGCTACCTATACGGCAGGTGAAATATTAATAATACTTGATGATGTTACGGAATTATTTCCCCGATCTCCCCTAAAACAACAATGTATCCTAAAGTAAATTGAAATCATTCATCACACTGCAAATATCCATAAATAGAGTAGAATAAAAAAGGATATATATTTCTGATGCTGAAAACGTTTTTTTCAAAATACGACTAATTATGTTGTAAAGAAATAGTTGTTTCGCTAAATGTAAACAATAGGGTAAAAACAAAGCGGCTATTTGCAGTATTCGTGTGATTATCAGAAATAAGGTTTCAAATATCGCAACTGGCAATCATTGAGGTGAGAGCCAATGATTGCCAATGCCTCGGCCGGTTATTATATTTTGGAAGTAAAATCTCTCTTCCCTTTGAACATACGATAAATGCGGACATAGATGTTGTAAGCCGGTTGGATAATTTCCAATATCGGCAACCAAGCAGTCAACGGTTTTTGCTGTAATAACAGAGCTGCTTTCCGCATGACGACAGCTTTTGTAGTGAATCGGAGCAGCAACAGCAAGCCGGCCAACACCGAGATCAGCCAGTTTCCTAAAAGCCCGATGATGAATGTGGCGACAGTCGCAGCAATGAAAAGCAGATTACTATAATTCTCCATCCTGTAAAAGGCCAAAGAAGTCCCTTTGTAATAGCGCTGTGTAGCGGCACGGGACACTTTCATCTCTTTCCAGATGCCGATGTCTTCTATTTTTTCCATTTCCGTGATGGAATCTGCTTTGTATTGCACCTGCGTGTTGGTCCTGGTAGCCGCTTCATTGATAAACAGATCGTCGGCTCCAGCATGGAGGTTCAAGGATTTCGAATAGCCTTTATGGGCAAAGAACAGCTCCTTGCGGTAGGAAAGATTCCGTCCGTTTCCGGTAAAAGGATGCCGGGCAAGGGCGGAAGACAACATTTGCAAACCACATGTCAGGTTATCATAAGCAATAAGTTTATGAAGCAGCCCTTCTGTATGGCGGTAAGCACAAAAGCCTAACACGATCTCGGTTTCCCGGTTATAAGTGCCCGCCATTGTTTTGATCCATTTCGAACCGAGCGGACGACAATCGGCTTCGGTAAAAAGCAGGATGTCGTGACGGGCAGCCTTTATCCCCATTGTAAGCGCCAGCTTTTTATGGCTCAGGTAGTGGGTGTCGACAGGAACATATGTATAATAGAGATGTTTATATTCGTTGGAGAAGAGTTTCAGGATATCTTCACTGTCTGCGTCGGAACCGTCGTTAACCACGATCACTTCATAATCCGGATAGTCCTGCGTCAGCAAAACAGGCAGGTTCTTACGTAAATTCTCCGGCTCGCCATGTGCATACACAATGACGGAAACAGGCTCGACTTCCCGATCCGTCGTCACCCGTTCTTCCCTTTCCGCTTTCTTTGCCGCCCGCAACGGACGCGCGTATGTGACCAGATAATAAAGTAACTGGATAAGAAACAGCCCGGCCGTTATTCCGACCAGGCTTAGTTCTATATAATTAAATGTAAATAACTCTTTTATCATTTCTCCGGAATTTGTGCAAAGGTAATAGAAATACTTTTACAACGTATCCGAATAGTACGCTTTCGGCAGTTTCCGGCAGTTGTATTGGGAAGCCATTACTTCGCCATAAGCGCCGGCAGAACGCAGGGCGATCAGGTCGCCGCGATGCGCACGGTTCAGTTCGACATCTTTGCCGAATACATCGGACGATTCACAGATAGGGCCTACGACGTCGTAGACTTCTATTTCTTCGTCGTTAGTGATGTTTTCCATGCGGTGATAGGCGTCGTACATGGCCGGACGGATCAGTTCGGTAAAACCGGCATCCAGGATGCAGAACTTCTTCGTTTCGCCCACCTTAACATACAATACTTTGGATATCAGCGAACCGCACTGCGCCACGATCGAACGGCCCGGCTCGAAATGAACCTGCTGTCCGGGACGGAGTTGCAACAGTTTGTTGAATACGGCAAAATAGTTGTCGAATGCCGGAATAGGCAAATGGTTCGGATGATAGTAGTCGATACCGAGGCCACCACCGAAGTTCAGATTTTCTACTTTCAAGCCACGTGCTTCCAGCTCCTCCTGTATCTCGTTGACACGAATCGCCAGACCACGGAAAGCAGCCATGTCTGTGATCTGCGAACCGATATGGCAATGGATACCGATCAGTTTGACGTGTTTCAGCTGGGCTACCAAATCCAGCACTTGTCCGAGTTGGCTCAGGTTGATACCGAACTTATTCTCCTTCATGCCGGTCGTGATTTTGGCATGCGTATGAGCGTCCACTTCCGGATTGATACGGAGGGCGATAGAGGCGACTTTGTTCTTGGCTGCTGCCAGTTCGTCCAGAACCTCTAACTCAGCTGCCGACTCAACATTGAAGCAGTAAATATCATTGTCCAATCCTAAGTTGATTTCCCAGTCTGCCTTACCGACACCGGCATAAACGATCTTGCCGGCCGGAAAACCTGCGTCCAATGCAGCCTGTATTTCACCGCCACTGACGCAATCCGCTCCCAGTCCATGCTCTGCAATAACAGAGAGGATGCGGGGATTGGCATTTGCCTTCACTGCATAGTGGACATGATAGCCATACTTTCCGGCTTCGGTTGTCACCATATTGAGCGTCTCTTTCAACAGATCAATATTATAATAATAGAAAGGCGTCGTAAGCGCCTTGAACTGGTCTATTGGGAATGTTCCTTTGAGCATATTATGATATAAATTATATAAAGATAAATAAGGGCAGTCTGAATAGGCCGCCCTTATAAAAATATTTAGTTGTTGAATAAATGATCGCTTAACGCTTGCAGTGCTCTCTTCTTGTCAGAGGCTTTGACAAGGAGCGAGACGTTGTAGTTACTGCCGCCGTACGAAATCATTCGTACCGGAACATCTTTCATTGCCTGGACGATGCGGGCTTCGAAGCCGACGTTGTCCCATTCCAGGTCGCCGACAACACAGACGATCACCATATCTTCGTCTACGGTAACCGTTCCGTATTTCTTCAGGTCATCCACGATTTCTTCCAGATGTTTGCGACTGTCGATTGTTACGGAAACACCCACTTCGGAGGTCGTCACCATGTCGATCGGAGTCTGGTAGTTTTCGAAGATTTCGAATACTTTACGCAGGAAGCCTGTTGCCAACAGCATGCGGCCGCTCTTGATCTTGATGGAAGTGATATTGTCTTTTGCGGCAACCGCTTTGATTTTACCTTTTTCCGTTGCGTTGGAGATCATGGTTCCCGGAGCTTCCGGTTGCATGGTGTTCAGCAGGCGGACAGGGATGTTGTTCAATTTGGCCGGCAGGATGCAGGTCGGGTGCAGGATCTTGGCGCCGAAATAGGCTAATTCTGCCGCTTCTTCAAAGTGCAGGTGACGCACCGGAGATGTTTTCTCGACGATACGCGGGTCGTTGTTGTGCATGCCGTCGATATCTGTCCAGATCTGGATCTCTTCAGCGCCGATAGCCGCACCGATCAGGGAAGCGCTATAGTCGCTACCGCCACGCTGCAGGTTGTCGATTTCGCCGTAAGCATTGCGGCAGATGTAACCCTGTGTGATAAACAGGTCGGCATCCTTATGTTCGTTCAGCAGTTTGACGAGCTTTTCTTTGATATATACGGGATCCGGTTCTGCATTCTTGTCCGTGCGCATATAGTCCAATGCCGGAATCAGGACGGAGTTTACTCCGCATTCGTTCAGGTAGAGGTTCATCATGCCCGTAGAGATCAGTTCGCCCTGAGCCAGGACAACCTTTTCTTCAAACAGCGTGAACAGGTCCTTTGTGAATGTACGGATATGATCGAAATGAGTTTTTATCAGTTCTTTGGCCTTCTGCTTATATTCGTCGGTGCTGTAGAGTTCTTCAATATGGCCGTAATATTTCTGAGCCAGTTTATTGATGACCTCGTTTGCTCCGTCAGGGTTTTTCTTGTACAAGTAATCCGAAATTTCAACCAATGAGTTGGTTGTACCGGACATGGCAGACAATACTACAATGTTACGCTCTCCCGTAATCAGTTTTGCTACACCTTTTATTCTCTGTGCAGATCCCACAGAAGTACCGCCAAACTTTAAAACTTTCATTTTCTTTTACTATATTAATTTGTTCTTCTTCGCTTTAAATGCGTGTGCAAAGTTACATAAAAAATTATTCTCCCACATCACTCAGGCAGGCATTCTCGCATTTTACTATACGCGCGGGATAATTATGTACCAGCGTATAGTTGTGAGTCGTCATAATGACAGCCGTTCCTTTCCGGCAGATGTCGTGCAAAAGCTGTACGATCTGTCCGCTTGTTTCCGGGTCCAGATTACCGGTAGGCTCGTCGGCCAGGATCAGGACCGGATCGTTCAGCAGGGCGCGGGCGATCACGATACGTTGCTGCTCGCCTCCCGAGAGTTCGTGCGGCATCTTATAGCCTTTGTCCTGCATGCCGACCTGCGACAGCACGTCATTGATCCGTTCGATTATCTCGCTCTTCTTTTTCCATCCGGTAGCCTTCAGGACAAATTCGAGGTTTTTGTTTACCGAACGGTCGGTCAGCAATTGGAAATCCTGAAAGACAATACCTATTTTCCTGCGCAGGTAGGGAATGTCTTTCCGCTTCATCTTGCAGAGGTTATAGTCCAGCAGCCATGCATCCCCGCGTTCAATGGGAATTTCGCAGTACAAGGATTTCAACAGGCTGCTCTTGCCGGAACCTACTTTTCCGATCACATACACAAATTCTCCGTTATGGAGCGTGAAGGAGGCGTCGTGAAGGATCACATTCTCTTCACGGCAGATTTCCACATTATCCAGTTTGAGCAGGGTTGTCTCTTCCATTGCTGTTATCCTTTATGTCTGCTTTTCAGTTCGCGTGCGAGGTCTTCGATGCGAAGTCCTTTGCTCGTCAATAATACGATCAGGTGATAGATCATGTCGGCAGCCTCGTAAACAAGCCTGTCGTCTGTTCCGTTGGTCGCTTCGATAACGGTTTCCACCGCTTCTTCGCCCACTTTCTGTGCCATGCGGTTGATACCTTTCTGGAACAGGGTTGTCGTGTAGGAACCTTCCGGCATTTCCTGACGGCGTTGTTCGATGAAGTTCTGCAGATATTTGAGGAACATGATATCTTCCACATTCTTCTCACCAAAACAAGTATCGGCTCCTGTATGGCATACGGGACCGGCCGGAATGGCCTTGATCAGCAAGGTGTCGTTGTCGCAATCGACTGCGATGTTGACTACCTGGAGCGTGTTTCCGCTTGTTTCACCCTTCATCCAGAGACGGTTTTTCGTACGGCTGAAGAATGTTACTTTACCGGTAGCCTTTGTTTCTTCGTAAGCTTCTTCGTTCATAAAGCCCAACATCAATACTTTGTTTGTGTTGTTGTCCTGAACGATGGCGGGAATCAGCCCGCCCATTTTTTCAAAATCTAATTTCATCTTTTATCTTGTTGTTATATATTTTCGTACCAGTGTTTATGTCTTGGCGGACTCGATCCGCCATCTCATCCTGATGTATATCAATTTAGGATGAGTTTGCGGGTCAAGCCCGCAATGACACGCGTCCTTTAAATGCGGACGTTGATTCCTTCTTTATGGAGATACTGTTTCAAAGTGCCTATTCCGATCTCCCCGAAATGGAAAACGCTTGCCGCCAATGCAGCGTCAGCCTTTCCGAGAGCAAAAGTGTCACGGAAATGTTCCATCTTTCCCGCTCCGCCCGAAGCAATGACCGGGATATGCAGGTTGTCGGCCAGCGTCGACAACGCCTCGTTGGCGTAACCGTCTTTCACGCCGTCGTGCGTCATGCTGGTGAACAGGATTTCGCCCGCCCCCAAACTTTCCGCTTCGGCAGCCCATTGGAACAAATGCTTTTCCGTCGGGATACGTCCCCCGTTCAGGTAACAAAGCCAGTCGCCATTCTCGAAATTGGCATCGATGGCAACTACGCATACCTGGCTGCCGAAGTTTTTTGCAATCTCTTCGATCAGTTTCGGATTACGCAGCGCAGCCGAGTTAATGGAAACCTTATCAGCCCCGGCACTCAACAGCCGGTCCACATCTTTCATCTCGTTGATGCCGCCGCCAACCGTAAAAGGGATGCTGATATTGGCCGCTACCTTTTTCACCAGTTCCGTAAACGTTTTACGGCCTTCGTGCGAGGCGGTTATATCCAGATAAACCAATTCGTCGGCTCCCTCGCGGCTGTATTGTGCGCCCAGTTCGACCGGGTCGCCGGCATCGCGGAAGTTTACGAAATTGATTCCTTTGACAGTCTTTCCATCTTTTATGTCCAAACAGGGGACTATTCTTTTGGCAAGCATATATAATCGTTGTTTTTATCAGGTGAAGCGGATCAGATCTTTCAGCTGTATCTTCCCTTCGTAAATCGCTTTACCGAAGATTACAGCCGGAATACCCGCCTCAGCCAGTTTCTCAATATCTTGTATGGAACTGACCCCTCCGCTGGCTATCAGACAGAGAAAAGGTATTTGTTCCCGTATTTCTTTATAAAGGTCGATCGCAGGGCCTTGCAGCATGCCGTCGCGGCTGATGTCCGTACAGATCGCTTTCGTGATTCCTTTGTCGTAATAATCCCGGATAAAGGGGATCAACTCCTTGTCGGTCGTCTCCTCCCATCCGCTTATTGCGATTTTTTTATCTTTGGCATCCGCTCCGAGGATAATCTTCTCCGGACCGAACTTTGTGATCCAGGAAGCGAACACGTCCGGATTCTTTACAGCGATACTTCCGCCCGTAACCATCTGTGCGCCGCTCTCGAAAGCGATCTCGAGGTCGCCATCCTGCTTCAGTCCGCCGCCGAAATCGATAATCAGCGATGTGCGGGTCGCCACGCGTTCCAGTGTCCGGTAATTGATGATTCGTCCCTGACGCGCGCCGTCGAGGTCTACCATATGCAAACGGCGGATGCCATGATCTTCAAACATCTTGGCAACCTCCAAGGGATCTTCGTTATACACTTTCTTGGTGTCGTAATCGCCCTGAGTGAGACGTACGCATTTGCCGTCGATCATATCTATAGCGGGAATCAACTCTATCATATCAGCTTACAGTTTTAAAAAGTTACTCAATATAACCTCGCCAACCGAACCGCTCTTTTCCGGGTGAAACTGGGTCGCATAGAAATTATCTTTATGCAGAGATGCACTGAACGGAAGGATATATTCGGTCGTAGCTGCGGTATAATCATTCACTGGCACATAGAAACTATGTACGAAGTAAACAAATTTGTTCTCCAATTGCTTGTTGAACAGCCCGTCTTTAACATCCGTAATCGTATTCCATCCCATGTGCGGAACCTTGTCCGTATGTTTTTGCGGAATAAAACGCTTGACCTCCGTATCGAAAATGCCCAGGCAATCGGCGTCTCCTTCTTCCGAATGGCGGCACATCAACTGCATACCCAGGCAAATGCCTAAAACCGGCTGCTTCAATCCTTTTATGATCGCATCCAGTTTATGTTCTTTCAGGTGATCCATTGTAGTCTGGGCTTCACCAACGCCCGGAAAGATTACTTTATCCGCTTTACATAGCAGTTCCGGATCTGCCGTGACAGTTGCTTCGACTCCCAGCCTTTTCAGTGCATAACTTACGGAGTAGATATTTCCGGCATTATATTTGATAATGGCGACATCCATTGTTGCTCCCTTTTTTATATTGAGCTGCAAAACTAACAAATTATCATGACATATAGATGTATGCTTTATGAAAAGTTGCAGAATAGATACTATTTGTGATAAACTGCAGAGTCCGCCCGAAGAATGCGAACCTGTCATGATGATTTAGCGGTGTGTTTGTCAAAGTACCCAGATTTGTAGGGGGATGCGTCAAAAGCCCCATTTATAGCGTGACACATCCCCCTTTCTTAGAATTTTAGAATTGCCGATACGGCCTGCCTATATAGCAGCATTAATAATACCCTTCATTTTGAGCCTCCTCCGGAGATGGTTTTGGCGACAGGCGGTCGATATGATTCTGCGGGATCGGGCGAAGTTTGTGATATTCCTTTATGTTAGGAGCGGCATCCGGATTAAATTTCTTCACACGTTCGTACAAAGTCTCCGTACGTACCAAGTCTTCCCAACGGTTCATTTCGCCATAAGTTTCACGAGCACGTTCATCCAGCATGAAATTGATAAAATCATTACTCAAATCAGCAGGAGTTACCAGCATCGCCTTTTCGGTTGAACCGGCTACATCAGCCATATTGCCACCGTCGACCTGCCACCATTCCTGCGGTTTTGCTTCACCTTCCTTATAGGCGGCACGCTTGCGAACGACATTTATCAATTCTGCAGCTTTCTCAAAGTTCCCCATACGGCCATAAGCCTCGGCTGCAATCAGATAAGTTTCACCCAGGCGCATACGAACAAAGTTACGTCCTCCCTGTTCATAGTTCATATCCGGACGTTGCGTATCCAACCATTTTTTCAGGCAAGGGAAATAGTGGTTCGTATTCTCATCCACCGGAATCAGGGTATAACGGCACTTGGCAATATCCAACTGCATTTGGCGATCTTTTGCCTTGTCGATCACAGCACCTTTATAATCCTTTGCTCCATAATATTTCGGGATAAAATAAGCAGCTGTATCACCCAATGTGAACTTCGGTTTACCAACTAATTCAGCAGGAGTTTCATACAACAAATCGTTGGTGGTCTTACCGTTTTCATCCACATAATAATATTTATCTTCCCATACAGGGATAGAAGATTCTTTATTTGCATAGAATACCCAACTAACCATTTTATACATGCGGGAATCGTTCAGGTGATCGAACAGTTCGGTCTGTAAATAAGGAGTCGGCTTCACACGTTTCCAGGCACGTCCCTGCTGAAGATCGCGCTGTAATCCCGGCAACTTTTCATAAGTCGGAACCCAATACAAGTGCATCTTGTTTCCTTCAGAGCCATTAAACAACACATCGTTGGTAAACTCGACGCCCCAGATTGTTTCAGATGATACTTTCTGCCTGTCCTGGTCGATAGTAGACAGATAATCGGCTTCCAATGCAAACTTTCCGGAGTTGATTACCGCTTCGGCAAAATAAGCCGTGCTATCCATATCGGTGGGCTGTTGTCCACGTTGGTCTTTTACGGCACTGCCTCTTGTCAGATAAACCTTTGAGAGCAAATTGGCTGCTGCCCATTTAGTGGCACGGCCACGATCCGGCTGCATGGCAACATCGGGTAAGACATCAAATGAATAACGTAGATCGTTAATGATAAATGCATACAGATCGGCAACCGAGACACGTGGAAAATCAGTTATAATCTGGGAAACATTTCCCTCGCTCAATAAAGGGACACGTCCGAACTGCTGAACCAGGTCAAAATAGAAATAAGCACGCATAAAACGCAATTCTCCTTCACGGGACACTTTCTCGGCATCCGTCATATCTCCCACTTCCGGCAGATACATCAAAGCCGTATTGGCACGTGTGATCCCTTTAAATGCATTTTCCCAGAATTCATATAACATCCCGAAAGAAGAATTCAACTGGTTACTATACTTGTTAAAAGCATCCTTATTGCCGCCATCGGCACCTTCCCATACATAATCCACACCATATTCGGTCAAGCAATAATAACGTTCGCCCCCGACATACCAGCGCATGGTCGAATAAACGCCATTCACAGCTGTTTCAATACCTGTCTTTGTTTCCAGATAGTCATACGAAACGCCGCTGACAACCTTTTCGTTCAGGAACGATTCGCACGACACACCGGCTACTGCCAATAAAGACAACACACTATATTTTATTATATTCTTCATAATATCGTCTATTTATTAATGTTAGTACTATTAGAAACTAAGGTTTACGCCAAAAAGATAAGTTCTCGGCATCGGCTCGTTGAAGTCACCGCCACTTTCCGGGTCCGTACCTGAATAGCTTGTAAACACGTAGGCGTTCTGCACGGTGGCATACACACGAAGTTTCTGGACACCCATACTCTGCAACAAAGTCTTCGGCAACGTATATCCTAAAGTCACCTGGCCGATTCTAAGGAAAGATGCATCTTCTTTATAAAGAGAGGATATGTAGTTCGGATTTTCATAATCAATATTCGGACGCGGAGCCTCATTACTGCGATTACTGATCGGATTACCGTTTTCGTCTTCCCCGATAATACGCCAATAATTGACCTTTGCACCGTTATAACGTCCGTTCAAACTCCATCCCCGATCAAAAGATTTTGTTTGTCCGAAGGATCCATTCAGGAAAAAATTAAAATCAAAATCCTTATAATTAAAATAGTTGCTCATGCTTAAGTTCACAGTCGGATCTTCATGTCCCAGGATAAAGCGATCTTCAGAAGTGATCTTATAATCTCCGTTACGATCGACAATCTTGATATCACCCGGTTTAAAAACTCCTCCCCATTTTTCCAGTTCGGCGGCATCTTCCAATTGCCAGATACCATCAGCCTTATAGTCATAAAAGACCTTTACAGGCTGTCCTATAAACCATTTATTACCTTCATCATCAACTTTACCATTATATAGTTCAACGATCTCTTCCTTATTTACGGAAAACATCAAGTCGGTCGTCCATTTAAAATCCTTCGCTTCGATATTTACGGTATTCAAGGTGACTTCCAAACCTTTGTTACGGATATGTCCGATATTGGTCGTAACATTACCGAAACCGGATACGATCGGTAACTGGCGGTCCATCAACAGATCTTTCGTATTCTGGAGATAAAGGTCTACACTACCCCCGATACGTCCGTTCAAAAAGCCAAAATCGAGACCGGCATTCCACTGTTCTGTTTTTTCCCATGACAAGTTCGGATTCGGCATTTCTTTCTGATAAAAGGCTAAGACACCATTCGAACCATAGCTATAGCGACCATATTCCAGGCTACCCTGTGTCTTATACGGATCGATGGCTGTGTTACCGGTGATACCCCAGCCAACTCGCAACTTCAGGTTACTCAATACATCGACATCTTTCAAGAACGACTCTTCTTTGATACGCCATGCAAGAGCGGCTGAAGGGAATAACACCCACTTATGCCCCGGAGCCAGGCGGGAAGAGCCATCGTAACGGGCTGAAACAGTCAACAAGTAGCGATCCTTAAAATTATAGTTGATGCGTCCCATAAAAGAGGCTAAGTTCCAACGCTGATAGTCGCTTGATACGGATTCGATCGTCTGCGCCGATCCCACGTTATTCCACTGTTGATTCTCGTAAGGCAAATCTTTCACTTTAATTTCAGACTTTTCATATGTCTCCTGCTGGATAGATTGCAGGAATGTCAAGCCGAGGGTATGGTCTTTGTGGAATGTTTTGTTATAGAACAAAAGGTTTTCCCACGTGTACATGCGGCGATTATCACGGGCATTGACAGCGCGGGCTGCACTGCCGGAACGGTCTGCACTGAGTGCTCCATAAAATTCATTACCATACCAGGGACCGATATCTATACCCACATTGGAACGGTAGTTAATATCGAAAGGCAATTTCACTTCCAAATAGTAACTACCCAAAAAACGATCCTTTTTAATCTCCTTCTTTTGATGTTCCAAATTCAGAAACTGATTCCAAAGCTGCGGGTCATTTCCCGGACGCGAGGTGATTATATTCCCATCCGCATCATAGATATCCGCTAAAGGATAAACGTTTTTCACATCACTATACAGGTTTCCTCCATTATTCCGGTCAATATGGGAAAATGAAGTCGAACCACCCACTTTGACATACTTATTCAGTGTCCAGTCAAAATTGACACGAACCGAATAACGGCGGTAATCCTGCCCTTTCACAATACCATCCTGTCCGAAATAAGTGGCAGAAGCCAGCATCTTCAACTTCTCTGTTCCCCCTCGTACACTGACTTCATGATTATGAATAGGAGCAATCCGTAATGCCTCGTCCGTCCAGCTATTGTAAGGCAAACGGTCAGGACACCAGTTCCCATTTTCATCATAAGCTTGTTCTATTTTTCCAATTACATTCGGGTCGGCATTGAAATAACCGATTTTCCTATCCCAATCCAAAGTCGGGACAAGCGGGTATGGAGTTGTTTTCGACGTTGCCCGGTTTGCTTCGCGCACCAAGTCAACCCATTCGGCTCCATCAAACATATCTATCGTACGGGCGGCCTGCTGCACTCCGACATAGCCGTTATAATCGATCTGGACTTTTCCTTCCTTGCCTTTTTTGGTCGTCACCAGAATAACGCCATTGGCACCGCGTGAACCGTAAATAGCAGTAGCCGACGCATCTTTCAGGACCTCTATGGATTCAATATCCGAAGGACTCATCTCATTCAAACCGACAACGATAGGAATACCATCCACAACATATAGCGGATCGTTTGTCGCCTTTAACGAACGGTTTCCACGAACGCGTATATTCGCTTCTTCACCCGGCTTTGCACTCGTCTGTATAATGGTTACGCCGGCTGCTCGTCCCTGCATGGCCTGCACCGCGCTCAGCGAAGCAGTCTCCTGTAACTTCTCCCCTTTGACAGAGGCGACAGAGCCTGTCAAGTCACGCTTCTTGGCAACACCATAGCCGACAACAACTACTTCATCCAGATTTTGCAAATCTTCTTTCAATGTAATAATCACATTTTCCTGTCCTTTGTAAGAATAGTCCTGTGGTTGATAACCGATGTAGGAAACGGCCAGTGTCACAGCCGGTTTAGAAATAGTAAAGGAGAATTTACCGTCAATATCGGTAATAGATCCGTTCGTAGTCCCTTTTTCGACTACGTTTGCACCGATGATAGGCTCACCAGTCACATCCTTGACAACGCCTGAAACCATATGCTGGGCATAGGAGAGCGTGGTCGTACACACACAAAACAAAAAGACTAACATAGACAAATGCAGCCTTTTAAACGTTTCCGTTTTGTTCATAATAATAGTAAATTAGGTATTCAGCAATTCCCGGACTGAATGATTTTTTCATAAAAAGAGGCGTGGGAACTGTTGATATATCTTATATTGAGGCCTTCGACTGCCCGACTAAGTGATATAAACAACAGCCCACGCCCTTTTAACTTGTATACGCGCACATGCTGACGCATGTATATATAACAAGGAAAGGAACGTGAGCGTTTTGTTGCCTATTATCCACTTAGTCTGAAATTGTCGAAGTTTCAATATAAGGATAATATCTTAAAAACGCTTCTCGTTTATCTAATAAAATGCATTGACCCACAACGCCATGCAGGTGTACATGAAGGCAAAAATAGGCCTTAGTTTTCAATAAACAAAGAAAAAAGAAAAAATAATGTAAAAATGAGGATTACAATCCGTTAATTTCTTCCACCGACAAACCGGTACATTGTGCAATCGTTTCAATATCGATTCCCTGCTTTTTTAAATTGACAGCAATAAGACGTTGCTCCTCGGCTTTACCTTTCTCCATCCCATCTTCAAAACTTGTATCAAGGGCGGCAGAAAGGTCGCGCTCGACGGAAAGGCTCAATTCATATTCCAGGCGTTGGTCGGGGGTCATGCGCTCTACCTCCACGATGCTTTTTAGCTTGCGGAATATCTGATTGTTCAGTTCTTGGGGTAATCGTTCCATGATCTCGATGTTATTTAAAACGTATAACCACTTCTTATAAAGTGTGTCGCACTCATGCAAAGGTAATATTATATTTATATGGAATGAAAAGAAAGAATCCATTTTCGTGTTTATGTTTATATCGACTGTTGGTAACAGTCGATATAAACACACCTATAAATCAGCATTTATTGTTTCAAATATGGCAAGTTTTGAACCTCCTACAAATTTAAATAATTACAATAACCCCCTTCCCAGGATGTTTTTCTATTTCGTCCGAAAAGTTGATCGATTTTGAATTGACTTTTTTCAAGGTTTTAGCCTGTTCGACTGACAACTGAAGAGATGAGGTGCGCAGCCCGTTCCGGAAAGCATGCAATTTGATTGCCGAAAAACAGAAACACCGGCAAAGTGATAAAGCTTAACTCCCGGAGAATCGCCTGTAGCAAAACGAAGACGGAGGGCGTTCCAAATATGCAAAGGAAGTTTTAGGGCCTTGTCACCATGACGACCGTCTTCATCGCCGTCGCGACCGTCTTCATTTGAATGGCGACCGTCTTCATAGGGTATGACGACCGTCTTCAGGGCGATAAAGTGCCGGAAAAATGAAATAAAGGTTGACTTCCCGGCTATAAACTCCCGGAAAAGGGGAAAAAGCTCCTTTCTGGCGGCGGAAAAGTGGATTAACATTCGTTTAAATTCGGACCTCTTTTATGTCAGAAAAAAGCGTTTTATACAATAAGCCCCCGGTATAGTTGAAAGTTGAAAGTTAGATGGGATCGCATTTAAGAACCATAAATGATACACGCTTTTGGGCGGTTCTCACTTACTGTGCAAGCGAGAACCGCAGGCTGATTCCGTAGTTCGAGTTGGACGTCGGATAGGAAGCGCTCGAGATCAGAGGTTCGTTGATCTGGATATCGTAGAAAGCACGGATCGTCAATGCCCGGCTCAGACCGTAATCGGCAGAGAACGACACTGTCTTGGCGATGTTACCGCTGGTAGCCTGCGTCAACTGCGTATCGATTTTCCGGATCAACGACTGCATCTTGTTGTACGAGAAGTCCAGGCGGACAGTCAGGTCGTTGCTGAAGTCGCGCGTCTTCTTCATCTTCAACACCTTGTTGAACTCGGCTAACTTATACCCCAAACCAATCGTTATTTTATTGGAAAGGGCTTCTACCAACTGGTAAGAGGTCGTATTCAAGCTCAGATTGCGAGTCGTCGAATAGTCGGCACGGACCGTGACATTATTCAGCAAAGTCGCATCGGCTCCCAACAGCGGACTGAATGCTTCCGTGATGCTGACAGACGAGATCGAATAAGGAGACGACGGCGTCGGGTTATCATTCAGGATCGACTGTATATATCCCAATCCGTCCTGTCCAGCATCCACCCAGTTCAGGAAAGAGGTGAAAGCGCCGACCGTATAGGAACAACGATACTGATGACTCAACGTCACGCTCTTGAAATATTTCTTGACAGCCGGTATGCGGACTAATCCGTCGTATGTCACACGCCAGTTTGGCAGCATACTCTTCAGGGACGGGAAAGGAGACAGCCCCACCTTCTTCGGGTCTTTCCCTGTATAAGCCGCCAGGAATGCCGGGATCAGGACATCTGCCGAGTTCGGATTCACGCCGTTCACATTGTCTTCTCCCGGATTGTATGGCATCCCTCCCATACCTTTTTCCGCAATAAAGCCGGCATTCGGATATCTCATGGAGGAATACATATTCTCCAGCCGCTGCGCGATAATTTCACGGTTCGCTACGAACTTGTCGAATGCTTTGGAGGAGTAGTTGTTCATCGCATTGCCACTGCCACCGAAAGCACTCCCCAACGCGATTGTCGTCATGGTGAAGTTACCTCCCATAATTTCCGGCATACCGGCATACATATATTGTATTTCCGTATTGCGGGTATCGTTGCGAAGGGCGTTCAGGTCGATCTTCAAACCGGTTATCGGTTCAAGGTTCGCCCGTATGTTCAGATTCTTCGTGCTGGTCATAACGGCAGAGCTAAGGTTACTTTCCGTATTATCTACCAACCAGCCCCTATCGGAAGCCTCATCGATATAGCTGCGGCGGACGCTACCAAAGGCAAATCCAAGTCCCGGCGTAAGACCGAATGAAGAATGCCCCTGCCCGAATATGTCACCGATCTCCGGACGGAAACCGGGCAACATCATACCGGCCGAGTTGGTAAACTGGATATTGAAACGCCGTACCATCATCAGGAACCGGGCGCTATGTTCAACCGCCTTATAAAGGAAGTCTTCCGTAGGCGCAGGACCCGGTATGATCGTCAGTTTAAGATGTGCCGTATCCTGGTTCAGAATCATTACCTGTGCAAAGTTGAGCGGTTTGTACTTGATCCTGTAAACGCGTCCGTCCGCACCACGGGCTGTGATCTGGACCTTCTTCGTAAACATTCCGTGTTCCACAACTGTACCGCTGTCCGGATTCAGGGTTATTTCCTTCTCCAGCTTCGGCTTTTTCTTCTTCTCCGGCTTTTTCGCCGTGGTGTTACGGGTATTATTGAACTTCTGGTTTACCTTCTTCAGATACTTGTTTTTGTTGTAAAGCGACAGCAGGTTCAGATTCGCCTGCAGGTCGAACTGGCGCTGGTTCTTGATCGTGTTACCCAACTCGAAACCTTCGCTCACCGTAGCGCCACGATCCCAGTTATAGGTTGCGTTGTAGCTTAAAGAAGCGTTTGTCCAGTCGAGTACCGGAATCATTTGCAACGGCAGCTGCCAGGTCACCATAAACTGCTGGTCGTACTTCATCGGAGTTCCGAGGTCGGCAATACTCTTCTTTACGGAGTCTTTCCACAATTGGTAATCGTCCGGATTAAGCTCTTTGTTCACCTGTACATACGGTTCCTCGATACGGGCATTCGTACCGGAACTGAACGAGAGGTTCAGGTTATTGGTAAACGCCCAGTTCAGACTGAACGCACGGTCCCAATAGAAGTTCTGGCTGAACGTGACCGGGATATCGTTCGTGACACCCGTAGCCGCCCCTGTCAGGTCGCGCAGCTTGATCTCATAGTAGTTACGCATCATCGCCGTCTGGAAATTGATAGACGGCGCCAGGTTCAACGCTAACTGCTTGGCATAGCGGGTATAGCCGTTGTTCTTCTTCAACATCTTGTCGAACGGCTTGATCGGCTTCATATACGGGACATAGCTGTATGCGAAGTTCGCCCGATAGTCTTTTGTCGTCTCATATTCCGTCTCCGGATTCTTCTTATCGTTGATGCTGTACGAATATCCGAGCGTAAAGTTCGCCGGATCGTAAGGCATCGGGTTCTTGCTCTTGATATTCACCCGCACATTATTGAAAGACACGCTTTTGATCACAGTCTTATCCTGCGAATAACTGCGGATCGAATCTTTCTCCGCTTTCGTGTCCGCCCTGTCGATAGCATCCTTCAATTTGATATCCTGATCCAACGGATTATACTTCGGATCGTATGTTTCCTTTGAATAAGCATAGTAGAACGGAATGCTGACCTGTGCCTTTTCCGGGAACAGTTTACCCAGCTCGATGGAAGTGGCGACGTTATACTGCTTGAAGTCTTCCATCCGGCGTTCGTTCAGCGACTGGTCGAGGGCTCCGAAACCGGACGTCTCGATACGTCCGCCCACGTTCACCGTACCCAGGTCGGACAACGCGACATTCAGGTTGGCATTGGCAGCCCATCCGCCTTCTTCATTGAAGTCCGTCAGGCGTAATTCGTTCACCCAGACTTCCCCGCTCTTGATATCACCATGGGGATTAATATTGCGGACACCGATCATGATCGTCTTAATTTCGGAAAGGCTCGGGTTACCTTTGACACGAATCATATTAGCTCCGTCCTTACCGGTGAATTCGGTCTGGAAATTCACACCATTCTCGCCCGAACGTTTCTGCCGGTTACGTTCCAGCTTCAGGTTTGTCAACACCTCCAACTGGAAGTTCAACGTGTTCTCTGTCGGCCAAACAATCTCCTGGTGTGTCGTATTATTATTGTTATACTCCCCATGCGGAGTTAACTTCAACGGGACTTCATATTCGTAATAGTTGTTCTTATAGTCCGATCCCAAACGGATAAAGACAGACAAGTCACCGCTCGCCAAGTCGTATATATCCATCTTCGGAGCCTCAGCATGCGTAAACAGTTGCAAGCGTTTATACTGACGCAGGTCGTAGTTCGTATTCTTATAGACGGCACGTGCATCCATTGCTGCTAAATCCGTTACTTTCAAGGAAAGAGCCTGTTCGTTCTCCTGGCGTATTTGCGGCTGGCTCGGGTCTAATACGCGAGTAATACCCGGAGGCAGGACATAGTTGACCGGGTCACGATCGCTGTTTTCCTCTATATTGACAGTCGAAACTTCCAGTGTACCTTTGACAGCCGGCGGCATTTTAGGGTCGGACAAGTCTTGCTCATAGCTACGCCATTCACCGCGAACCAACTGCAACGTACCGAAACGCAACACGACGGATTCCCGGAATCCGGTCATATACATACGCATGAAACGGATCGTCTTGAAGTCGTTGATCGCACCGACACGACGTTGGTATTTCTTGATAGGTATCTTAAACTGGTACCAGGTAACAGTCTCTTGCTTATTATTCGCCAGACGAACCGTGCTCGTACGCTTGTCTGCAATGAAGTTAGAACCTACCACTGTATCTTTAGGAGTAATAGCCACTTTATACTCGAAATACTTCTCGTTTTCATTCAGCGTATTATCCTGGTTGATATCTTCCACATCCGGTATGGTTTTGGAAGATGTGCTGTAACGCTCCGGCGAATCATTGATATCTTTCGAGTTACCTTCCGTACCGTTATAGCGTTTGTAGCGGGTTAAGATATCGACATCATTTTGGTCATAATCCGACCCACGGAAGTAATGGAACTTATCGCCGGCAGGATCGGAGAACGGAGACAGTCCCAACACATCGTGGTTCTCCATCGTATCGAGTACAGCCGGACTCAACTTCTGGCGCAACTTATTCAAATACTCCTGATAAGTCGGATATTCCTTCTCTTCCTCCGACGACAGACCGTTCAAGCCGACATCCTGCAACTGACGCGCACCCGCTGTGTTATCGAATGCATAAACCGTACTCTGCTGTTTTGGCACCTTACCCCAAACAGTAAAATCGACTTTGGTCGTATCACCGTCGATAGGAAGTCCGTTCTCAAAGAATTTCTTTTCATCCTTCAATATATCTTCGGATATTTCACCGAGGTTAAAGTATAATTCACCACCTGACGACTGACGGTTATAGATAAACGGATCAAGCATCCAGAACTCGATATACTCCACGTTAGCCGTCTCGAAGTCACTCTGGTCTATCTTACGCATCATACCACCGAACCGCTTTTCCGGATTCTGCAACGTACCGTCCGGATTGATGTTATCGGCATCCAGGTTATACGGGCCACGTTCCTGTGGGTAATAGGCAAGGTTCAGGACGTTCAGCGTATTGCTCTCGCTGATGGTCTGTTGCCGTTCAGGGAACAACTCTTCCGTCTGTATGGCACGCACATAATGGTCGGAGATATCATCCCGGGTGATATGCTTCGGACGCAAAGATGAATTCTGGCGTGTGAACAGCCCGTCGATCGTGTACCAAGCCAACAGGGCACGGCTTTTCCCGTAGTCGATATTATTGACCAGACCCGCCTCCGGGAACTTCATCGGCGTTGCGTCGTCATAAGGGACACTCGACAGCTGCCAGGGATAAGGGTCCGACAAATCGAAGTTGCTCTGCGTCGACTCAAAATCATCCAGATAGGAATAGCCGCCCGTGTTCTTATTCTCATAATGACCGGCTATCAGGTGGGCAAACTCTGCATTGAAGGCTATCTGGCTCGGCTTGCTCAGGTTCAGCAACGGCAGTTTGTCGAACATATTGGTCAACCACTGGCTTTCCCCCTTATAGGCCATATTCACACCCCACAGCGTATTCTTGATGGCTTCATCCCCCATCGCCGTCTTGGTGGTAAGCGGCATTTCGGACATATGCATGATGGTTGCACCCAGCATCAGGTTCGGGCTGAACTGGTAGTTCAGGTCCAACCCCATCATCGTCTTACGCTGCATATTATAGGCTGTCTGGTTCTCCAACGACACACTGACCGGCGTTCCGGACGAAATAATACTCTCGTTCAGAATGGTAACGACACCCGATGTATAGTCGACCGTATAATCCACATTCTCCGTCAGGATAGCACCTCCCGCCGTCACCTTCACGGAACCGCGCGCCACATTGGATGCCCCCAACTGTATCTCCGCACCCGAAGAAGCCTTGTACTCACCTTCCAGGCGGAACTTGTTTTTCTCGGCAATCTGACGGGCGACGGTAAGCGTCGAGTCGTACAGTTCCTGGAACACATATTTATCGGCAATCGCATCATTATTAATCTGCTTCCTCAGGTAAGAACCGAACGGCTCCACGCTGGGGAAGATGATCTTCCCATTCTCCGACAAGACAGTGTAGCCGTCTACAAAGTCGAAGATACCATCCGGATGGCGTTCATTGTTCGAGTCGAGGTTATCCAGGTTCAGGACCCTGAGCAGGATTTGGTTGGCAATCGCCCCTTCCGGCAAGTAGTTCACGTATGTACCGGTCGTATCGCTCTGGTACATGATGTTCAGTTTAAACTTCTCCTTCTGCACCGAATAAGCCCCTAACGAATAGACGTTCTTCATCATCAGATCCCAGAACGGCAAGCCGGGCGACATGGCTGTTCCCTTCAACAACTTCACATACAGGCAGGAGTTTGTCGAAGCGGGATTATCCGTCGAGAACTCACCGACCTGGTAGGTCTGCCCGTCCGAATAGGTAAAGTTGTAAGCCACACCCAACACCTCATCCGCCTGCAATTGTGTTTTCAGCGAGATGTATCCCAATTGCGTGTTCACCGTATATTCCGATGCGTCCAACAAACGGGCGCTCTCGACTTTCTCATATTCGGTACCGTTCACAAAGGTGCCGCTGATCGCCTGGTTCACGGTACTGATGTCGCGGGCACCGGTAAACTGCTGGTTCAAGGTACCGTATAATGTGTTGCTGTTGTTATAAGGTATGGCCAAAGCACCGCTACTGCTAACTAAGGATGTATTATAAATATGTTTGTGTTCGGCCAAGTCGGAGAAAGCGACGATGTTACGCGACTGGTCGTAATTGCTCCGTTTGTTGGTAATCCAGACCTCCACCTTGCTGATCTTGACAGGCGAAGATACGGACGGCAGGCTTCTGACCGCCTCGTCGTACCGATCGCGGAAGTAGTGCGAGAGGAAGAAGTGGCGGTTCTCATCGTACTGGTCGATCGTCAGCTCGAAAGGCTTCGTCTGCACGCCCCCTTTGGAACTGACCGTTTTGGATTCCGATTCCTGCTGGGCAAACAAGGTGTTAACCCGCAGCTTCCCGAACTGAAGGTCGGCTTTCATACCGAACAGCGCCGCCCCGCCATTGATCAGCGAGTTACTGGT
Organism: Parabacteroides sp. AF17-28; assembly: GCF_003479205.1. Classification (NCBI taxonomy): domain Bacteria; kingdom Pseudomonadati; phylum Bacteroidota; class Bacteroidia; order Bacteroidales; family Tannerellaceae; genus Parabacteroides; species Parabacteroides sp. AF17-28. Next base: position 30,814 of record NZ_QUGV01000036.1, read on the forward strand.
CGTCATGCTGACATTACCGGCCTCGAGGGATTTGATAATCTCATCTTCCTCACCGGTATAGGCAAGCTTCAGCTTCTTCGAATCGAAGTCGAAAGAGGTTTCGGTATTATAGTTCATATCGAAATTCACCTTGCTGCCGACCGAAGCCTGCACATTGAGCTGCACGCTCTCGTCGAAGTTGAAGAAGGTACGGTTACGCGCCCTTTCCGGCAGTGACGGGTTCTTGGTCTTGCTCTGTTTCAAGCCCATTTCCACCTCGGCCGAACCCTGCGTCCTTACTCTCACGCCGCCCGGGCCGAAGATACGCTCGGCCGCACCGATGCCAAACTGCATATCAGTCAGGTTAAACTGCTTCTCGGCTGCCTTCTGGAACTCTTCTTCGTTCTTCTGGCGATAGTAAGACTGTAGGGATTTCTGGAAACTGTAGTCCTGGTATTCCTCCGGTGTCAGCGAGAAAGGAGTGGTCAGGTCGGCATCTCCCAAGCGGGTACGGACCACGTAAGTTCCGGTCTTCAGGTCATATTCGATGGTCGTCTTGACATTGTCCGGCGTCTTCAGGTCGGCGGGCGACTGCTTGCCGATCTCCTCGTATTCTTCGGGGATTGTCTTAGCTACCGGGAAACGAGTCTGCACCTTCGGCACCGTATCATCCGGCGCAACAAGCGGCTCCACCTCCGGCAACGAAGCCGTGTAGGCATTGAAGTCCGCATTCAACGAATACAGCCCCACGCCAAACAGTAGAATTGTTATCCAGAGTATATATTTTAGTGTCCTTCTCATTTTTAATTGATAATGGGTTGACCCAATAATCATCTATGCCCCGTCGTGTCATTGCGGGCTTGACCCGCAACCTCATCCTATACTGATTTCCTGTTATTAGGATGGGATGGCGGGGCAAGCCCGCCATGACAGAGTGGCTATTTCCTAAAGCATTCGTAATGCAGTTTTTATTACTTGTTCAACAGCCAATGCAGGCGAGCCTTTCAGGATCGTATTGACAGCCTTTTGCGAAGCAGTCTTCTGGAAACCCAACATCACCAATGCAGCAACAGCCTCTTCCGAGACGGCACTGCCGGCCAGAGTAGACGTGGAGCCTTTTGCGCCCCCCATCCCTTCGATAGGTTTCACCTTGTTTTTGAGGTCGACAAGGATACGTTGGGCCGTTTTCAGCCCGATACCTTTCACACCTGTCAGGGCCGTCTCGTTCTTGTCGGCTATCACCCGCACCAGTTCGGCCGGCGAGAGCGACGACAGGATCATCCGCGCCGTATTAGGACCTACCCCCGAAACGCTGGTAAGCATCAGAAACAGCTCCCTTTCCTCCCGTCCGGCAAAGCCGAAGAGCAGGTGGGCGTCTTCACGTATCACCTCGTACACGTAAATCTTCCCCGTCTGTTTCCCGTTGTAAAAGCTATATGTATTCAGGGAAATATTGAGTTCGTAACCGATCCCCGCGCATTCCACCACGATCCGGGCCGGTGTCAGTTCCACTATTTCCCCCTTGATATATTCTATCATCTTATCTCACATCTTATTAATGATTCGCACCTATTATAACGCAAAAATACGCAAAAGCGTATATATCTCCTAAATAAAATTCAGACCTGCTTCTCCGAAATAAAAACGAATAGGCATCGGTTAAGAAACCAATGCCTATTCGTTTATTATCCGATGCTTATCGGTTTTGGACAGAATGCCTATGCAAACAGACCGATATCCGACTATTGTTTCCAGAACCCCGGTAACAGAATCGTCAGCACCGTGAATATCTCCAGACGACCTACCATCATCAGGAACGACAGGAACCATTTCGATACCGTCGGGACATCGGCATAGTTGCCGACAGGCCCCAGGCTACCCAGTCCCGGACCGACATTGCTGATAGAGGAAATCGTCGCCCCGATGGTCTCCTCAAACCCCATTCCGTCGAGCATCAGCACCATGCAACTGACGAAGATCAAAGCGATATAGGCAAAAGCAAAAGCCAGAACCCGGTGGACGATATCACCGGAAATCGCATGTCCGTTCATCCGCACCGGGATAATCGCATGGGGATGGGTTTGTTTCTTAAACTCATTGAACAGATTTTTGGCAAGGATTACGAAACGCCCCATCTTCAACCCGCCGCAGGTAGAGCCTGCACAGCCGCAGACCACCATCAGGACGAGTGCCAACAACCAGAAGAACGGCCCCCAGGGGATATAGTCCGCTGTTGCAAAACCGCAAGTGGAAACAAGCGTCACAACCTGGAAGATGGATTCCCGGAAAGCTGTGCCGAAATCATCCACGATCCCCCGGTACATGATCCAGGCTGTCGTCATAGCCGTAATGATCAATACGAACCAAAAGAACCAACGCATCTCCTCGTCTTTAAACAACCGCTTTGGGTTGCCGTTGAAGAAGAAGTAGATCAACGTGATATTGGTTGCCCCGATAAACATGAAGGCAGTTATGACATATTCGATGTAGGCGGAATCCCAATAAGCTATACTGGCATTCTTGGTCGAATATCCACCCGTCGAGATACAAGTGAGCGCGTGGTTGACAGCATCGTACAAGTTCATGGGACCTGCCCACAGCATACCGATCAGGACAATCGTCAGGAAAAGATAGACACCCCAAAGACGTTTGGCGACCTGCGTCACACGCGGACGGAAGCGTTCGTGTGTAATACCCGGCGTCTCGGCATTGAACATCTGCGTAGCTCCCCCGCCGATGATAGGCATCAGGGCTACGGTAAAGACAATCATTCCGATACCACCCTGCCACTGTGTGAGGCTTCGCCAGAAAAGAATGCCGTGGGGAAGCGTCTCGATGTCGGTCAGTATGGTAGAGCCCGTCGTGGTGAAACCGGACATGGTTTCAAAGTAGGCATCCGTGATGTTGTCGATATAGCCGCCCAGATAGAAGGGCAGCATCCCCAACAGGGAGAAAAGAGCCCATGTCAGGCTTACGGTCAGCATCCCTTCACGGCGTCCGGCGGTATGCTCGTTGGCCCGCAACCCGATCAAAGTAAAAAGAACGCCTGTCCCGAACATGATACCGCTCGATTGCAGTAGCGGATAGAAGTCACTGCCTTTATACAGGAAAGCGACTGCCGTAGCTGCCAGCATAAACAATGTCTCGAGGATAAACATCATCCCCAGCATCTTGATTATAAAACGGATGTTCAGCATATCAATTAAAGTAATCCTCCAATTTGCGCATTGCCGTATCTAAGCAGAAGACGACGACGTGGTCGTAGGCCTGGATCTGCGTATCACCTTTAATCATCATCGGCTCGCCGTCACGGATCAGTCCTCCTAACGTCATATCTTTCGGCAAGTTCAGGTCCTTGACCTGTTTGCGGGTGATTTTGGAATCGGGACGGGCAACGAGTTCTGCCACATCGGCATTGGCAAAGGTAAGGCATTTCACGTTCGACACGTCCGCATCCAGCAGGAACTGGTAAATATAGCTGGCGGCAATCAACTTCTTGTTGATAACCGAACCGATATCCATACTCTCTGCCAGTGGTATATAATCTATATTTTCAATCTTGGCAATCGTCTTGAACACGCCGGCACGTTTGGCGGCGAGACAGGCCAGGATATTTGTACTCGAGTTTTCCGTCAGTGCGATGAAGGCCTGCGCATCTTTGATGCCTTCCTGCATCAACAGGTCGGTATCGCGCCCGTCTCCGTTTATGATCAGTACGTTTCCGGGGACGACCTCTGCTATGCGGTGGCTCTTGTCCTTGTTCGTTTCGATCACTTTCACGCGAATATTGTTCGGCAAATACTGACTGGTGCGGATGGCGATACGGCTCCCTCCCATGATGATCACCTTCTTCACTTCCGGGTCCCGCTTACCTGCGTGCAAACGGACATCTTCTATATGACTTTTAGTTGTGGTAAAGAAAACGATATCGCCGGATTCTATCCGGTCGGTACCACGCGGAATGATCGTTTCGTTCTGTCGCTTGATGGCAACAATATGATAGAGCTTCTGTTCGTTCAGCAATTCATATAGATGCTTGTTCACAAGCCGGGAATTGTCGCGTACTTTTACGCCGAGCAGGATCAATGCGCCTCCGAACAGCTCCCAATACTGACGGGTCCAGGGACGTTTTACGGCTGTCACAATCTCCCTGGCTGCCAGCATCTCGGGATAGATCATGGAGTTGATCCCCATCTTTTCAAACAGTTCCTTATTCTTGGGTAAGAGGTATTCGTAGTTATTGATGCGCGTCAACGTCTTACGAGCACCTAATTTGGAGGCCAGGATACTGGCTGCTACATTGGTCGTTTCTTCCGGAGTGACGCTTACGAACAGGTCGGCCTTTCTGATACCGGCTTCTTCCAGGTCCCGGATAGAAGTCGGATTCCCGACCATAGGCAGGATCTCCATGCTTGAATTCGTGAAATTCAAACGTTCCTCATTCGGGTCCATCAGGATAATATCCTGTTTTTCCTGTGATAACATCTTTGCCAGGTGGGTTCCTACTTCACCGGCTCCGGCTATAATAATTTTCATTTTATATAGTGATTAATGTATGGGGAGTTGCCTTCCCCCTGATAACCATCTTCTTTATTTCATCAGTGATGCTTTGGGCATCCATGCCACATAGTTTGTACTGTTCGGGTATCGGGCCATGTTCGATAAATTCATCCGGCACACCGATTCTTTTTACTCGCGGAGTATAGCCGTTATCCGCCATAAACTCCAGGACAGCACTGCCAAGTCCGCCTTTGATCACACCGTTCTCGACGGTGATGATACGATCGAACTTTTTGCCAACTTCATGCAACAGGTCTTCGTCTATCGGTTTCAAATATATCATATCGTAGTGGGCGACCGACAGACCTTCACCCTCAACCATCTTTATTGCCTTTATCACTTCGTTTCCGATAGGGCCGAGCGAAAGGATTGCAATATCATTCCCTTCGCGGAGCTTCTTCCCCTTTCCGATCGGCAGGACGTGCATTTCATTCCTCCAGTCGGCCATCTCGCCTTTTCCCCGGGGATAACGGATCACGAACGGGCCATTGTTTTCCTTATATCCGGTGTACATCAGGTTCCGCAAATCCAGCTCGTTCAGCGGAGACGATATAATCAGGTTCGGAACCGGACGCAAATAGGCCAGGTCAAACACCCCGTGATGGGTGGCCCCGTCTTCACCGACCAGACCGGCACGATCCAGACAAATCACCATATGCAGGTTCTGCAAGGCAACGTCGTGTATCACCATGTCGTAAGCCCGCTGCATGAAAGAGGAATAGATGTTACAGAAAGGAATCATTCCCTCTTTGGCAAGCCCGGCAGAGAAAGTCACCGCATGGCCTTCCGCAATGCCGACATCAAACGCACGTTTGGGGAATGCTTTCATCATATAGGTCATAGAACAACCGGTTGGCATGGCGGGAGTGATCCCGACGATCCGTTCGTCCTGTTCCGCCAGCTCGACGAGGGTATGCCCGAAGACATCCTGATAGAGTTGGGGCTCATTCAGCTTGTGGACGATAATACGCTCACCCGTTTCTTTATTAAAAAGGCCGGGGGCATGCCATTCCGTTGCCGATTCTTCGGCAGGTCTGAAGCCTTTGCCTTTCTTTGTTTTGATATGCAACAGCTTGGGGCCTTGCATATCCTTTATGTCATTCAGAACCTTAGTCAGATACCCGACATCATGCCCGTCAATAGGACCAAAGTAGCGGATGCTGAATCCCTCGAACAAATTATGCTGCTGTGTAAGCAATGCCTTCAGACTATTGTTAAAACGCAGGATATTCTCCCGCCGGTCATTATTGATCAGCTTCATCTTGCGCAAGCCGCGATAGACGTCATAGCGCATCTTATTATATGCCTGGCTGGTCGTAATATCAACTAAATATTGGCTCAAGCCACCGACAGCGCGATCTATCGCCATGTCGTTATCATTAAGGATAATCAACAGGTTGTTCGGATTGGCCGACGCATTGTTCAGCCCCTCAAATGCCAATCCGCCCGTCATGGCTCCATCACCGATTACGGCAATCACATGCCTGTTCGCTTCATTTTTCAATGCCGAAGCGACCGACATACCCATTGCTGCTGAAATAGAGTTTGAGGCATGGCCGGCAATAAACGCATCATACGGGCTTTCCTGCGGATTGGGGAAACCGCTGATGCCTTTAAACTTCCGTAAAGTATGAAATGCTTCCCGCCGGCCGGTCAGTATTTTATGGCCATAAGCTTGATGCCCCACGTCCCAGACAATACGATCGTAAGGGGTATTAAATACATAATGTAAAGCAACTGTCAGTTCGACTGTACCGAGGCTTGCCCCCAAATGCCCGGGGGTTTCAGAGAGTATATCTATTATATATTGACGCAACTCTGCACATACCTCTTCCAGTTTATCGGGGGACAATTTCCGCAAATCCTCCGGGTAATCAATGGAACTTAATATGTGTTCATCCTTGCATTCTGTCATAATCGCTGTAATTTTGTGGCAAATGTAAAGAATTAACGGGAGATAAAATAGTTTTAGTATGTCATTCTTTAGCAGTATGACACAATTACATCATATCTTCCATTCTTTTTATGCCTCCAATATTACTGATCTACTCTGAATTAGTTCTATTCATAGGCATAGCCCGCAGGTTAAGGCTGGTTGTCGTCTATCGTGACAGAAACAGTTGCTTTGCCTTTATATCTCTGCATTTTCCCTCATAATCGGATATATCCAAGATTTCCGACAAATTATCCGTGTTGCCATTGGTAACGCCGAATAGCTTTACCCCTGGCGTATCAATCAGTACTCCTGAATCCGGCAATAGCACCATCTCCCTACGGGTTGAATATTCTCCGGTGAGAGTTGCAGCATAAAGCGTTCGATTCTGCGTACATTGAAGCTGCTATCCAGACTTTGGACAATAAATGCTTTGTCAATATGAGAAGCGATGGCTTTGCTTCCGTGCGGAAGTCTTTTATCGCTCGTTGTCTGCATCTGTGTAGATATTGAACCACGAACATGGTGTAGTATTATGGTTAGTCTTTCGATTCATTTCGTTTTCGGTCTTTCATTATACTATCCATTTGGTCTTTAGCCCAATAGATAAGAGAGTTCAAATGGGGTAATAATGACAATCCTCGTGGGGTTAAAGAGTATTCCACTTTTGGAGGGATTTGTGCATAGACTTGACGTTTTACAATGCCGTCCTGTTCCAAGGTACGTAATGTTACAGTTAGCATCTTTTGTGAGATGTCGGGTATTGTTCTTTGGAGTTCTCCAAATCTCATGACGGGAATTTGTTCCAATGTGAATATAGTCAATATCGACCATTTATCACTAATGCGGGAAAGAATGTTTCTTATCGGGCAATTCTGAATGAATATTTCATCTTTTAATTTATCTGCTTCCATAAGGTATTGTGCTTTAATTGCTATACAAAAGTAACTTAAAAACTAATTAGATGCAAATACACCTTATTTATTGTGTCAAAGTAGGTTAAAGTAGAAAATGTAATCCATTCAGGTTCAGTATTAGTTTCTGTATGGTAAGTATATGAGAGTTCAGTATCTACTTGTATTTGTTTTTTTAAGTATAGAACTTTGCATCATCAAAGAACAACGTAGTATTCATTAAAAAAATATTTGTCATGAAGAATGTAGCATTAATCGGTGCAAGTGGTTTTGTAGGTAACGCAATTCTGAATGAATTGTTGAACAGAGGGCATTATGTAACGGCTATTGTACGCAATGCCGCTAAAATGAAAGTAAGTTCTCCAAATTTGGAGATTAAAGAAATTGATGTGGAAAATACTTCCGCAATGATTGAGACATTAAAAGGTAAAAATGCGATTATAAGTGCATATAATCCGGGGTGGTCAAATCCGAATATGTATGAGGACACACTACGTGTCTATCCAAAGATTTTGGATGAGGTGAAAGCATCGGGTGTAAAACGCTTTCTGGTTGTGGGTGGCGCAGGTAGTCTGTTTGTTAAACCCGGTCTGCGTTTGGTTGACACGGGAACTTTGCCGGATGCGTGGTTGCCCGGTGTTAAGTCTATGGCGAAGTTCTTTCTTGAAACATTAGTCAATGAAAAAGAGCTTGATTGGGTATTCTTCTCGCCGGCGGCAAATCTTGGTAATTTGACAGCCGGTGTACGTACTGGTAAGTTCCGCTTAGGGAAAGATGACCTGATTGTAGATGAAAAGGGTGAAAGTTTCATTTCTGTAGAAGACTATGCTATGGCAATGGTGGACGAGTTGGAACAGGAAAAGCATCATCAGGAACGTTTCACAATCGGTTATTGATTCATTTTTAATTATGATAAAAAGTAAAATGAAAAAGTCGTTTTTTTTCTTAGCAATTCTTATGTCATCACAACTTTGTATGGCACAGTCATTAGAAAAAATGCAATGGTTCAATGAGCCAGAGCAATGGAAAATCAGTGACAAATCTCTTTCTATGTTTGTCACGCCTCAAAGTGACTATTGGCGGATTTCTCATTATGGTTTTACTGTTGATGATGCGCCTTTCTATTACACCACCTATGGAGGAGAATTTGAAGTAAAAGTTAAAGTTACAGGAGACTATAAAGTACGTTTCGACCAAGCAGGTTTAATGCTTCGTATTAACCATGAAAACTACATCAAAGCAGGTATCGAGTTCGTAGACGGTAAATTCAATTTGAGTACCGTTGTTACCCATAAAACATCGGATTGGAGCGTAATTACATTAGAAAAAGCTGTTCCATACGTATGGATAAAGGCCATCAGACGATTGGATGCTGTGGAAATCTTCTATTCGTTTGATGATAAGGAGTACACGCTTATGCGCAATGCTTGGTTGCAGGACAATACGCCTGTGCAAGTAGGACTGATGGCGGCTTGTCCGGACGGAAAAGGATTTAATGTTACCTTTGAACACTTCAAAGTAAAACATCTACCTGACCATCGTAGGCAGGAATGGCTAAAAAAGAATGCAGAATAGAATACTCACAGCGTGAATCTTCTATATCTGATATCAAACGATAATACAATCAACGACTTACAGCACAAATCGTGGGCACTTTTTTCGAGACTAAAATTGTCCACGATTTAACACTACGGAAGTGCGTAATTTTGGATCACCCCGAAAAATTGTGGAGCTATGCATATATATTTTTGAGTCTAAAT
>NZ_QUGV01000037.1:0-31106 GCF_003479205.1 Parabacteroides sp. AF17-28
TGTCGGATCTGTCATGAGACAAATGTAAGCATTGTAAGGAAAATGTAAAAGAGCTACCCCCCAAGAAATATCGGGTGAGCCAATACGACCCCGTCCAACTTTCAACTTTCAACTCTTAACTTTCAATTATCCGGGGGGGGCTTATTGTATAAAACGTTTTTTTCGGGCTCAAAAAACATCCGAAACAAAACAAATGTTAATCCGCTTTTTCGACCTCAAAAAGGGACTTTTTCGCCTTTTTTGAGCGTTTCCAGCAATTACGACCGTCCTCTTTGCCATTATGACCGTGCTAATGTGTAGTGCACTCGGCACCTCGCGAAGATTAGCACGGTCGTAATGGCAATTTGGACGGTCGTAATTGAAAAGAGAACCGCCATAAGGGCAAAAAAGCACCTGAATTTCCTTGGAATATTTGGGACGCCGTCCGTTTTATTTTCAAATATTCGATTCTCCGGGAGTTAAGGTTTATCACTTTGCCGGCGTTTCCGGTTTTCGGTAATCAAATTGCACGCTTTTCGGAATGGGCTGCGCACCTCACTTTATCTGTTGTCAGACAAAAAGGCCGAAATCGTAAAAAGAGTCAATCCAAAATGGATCAGAATTTCGGACGAAATAGAAAAACGGTCGAAAAGGGGGGTTATTGTCTATTTTTCTGTTTGCAGAAGGTTCAAAATTTGCGAGTATTGAACCATAATACAGAGGTTCTGTTTTTCTTCATAAATACGTTGTTATAACTCAGATGTATTTATTATATTTGTATTGCGTAAAAATACGCATTACACTGCGTAAAATGTAACAACATGTATAAAAGAACAGAATATCAATTAATTAAGAACCGACTTCAAGAGCAAAGAAAATTCATTCAGGTCGTGATGGGTGCTCGCCAGATAGGTAAATCAACGGTTGTCAAACAAGTGCTTAAAGACTTGGACGCTCCCTATCAGTTGTTTTCTGCCGACAATGTTCCGGCTACAAACAGTGCCTGGATTTCCAATTGTTGGGCAGCAGTTCGCAGTTTGAAAGAGAGCAAAGAACTGGAAAGTATTATTCTTATCATTGATGAGATTCAGAAGATTGCCAATTGGAGCGAAGTGGTGAAGAAAGAGTGGGATGATGACACATTCCACGACCGCGACATCAAGGTACTACTTCTGGGTAGCAGTCGTGTATTGTTGGAAAAAGGTTTGTCCGAATCATTAGCAGGGAGATTCGAAGAGATCCGTATGAGCCACTGGAGCTATCTGGAAATGAAAGAATGCTTCGGTTTCTCACTCGATCAATATCTGTTCTACGGTGGTTATCCCGGTGCGGCATCTCTGATTGATGACGATGACCGTTTTCAACAATATATCCAATCATCCATTATCGAGGCTACTATCAATAAGGATATTTTAATGGACACTCCTATAAGTAAACCGGCTTTACTTCGTCAAACATTCGAATTGGGAGCGGCTTATTCTGGAGGACTACTCTCTTTGAATAAGATGTTAGGTTCGCTGCAAGATGCAGGTAACACGGCAACATTGGCCGGATATATCAATTTATTGAATGAAAGCGGATTGCTTTGTGGACTTCAGAAATTCAGCATCGATACGGCAAGACGAAAAGCGAGTATTCCCAAATTGCAAGTTTACAACAACGCATTAAAGATGGTGTATAGCCCATTTACTTTTGAACAAGCCATTCTTGATCGTAAAGCGTGGGGGCATATCTTTGAATCAGGTATAGGAGCTTATATTGTCAGCCAAGCATTTACCCATCGTTTTGAGGTGTTCTATTGGCGTGAACGCAATGATGAGGTAGATTTCGTTCTCCGTAAAAAAGGTTCAGTGGTAGCAATTGAAGTCAAGAGTAATGCGGAAAAAAGAACGGAAGGGTTGGAGAAATTCAGACAACTCTTTAATCCTCAATCGTCATTCATTATCGGTGATGGGGGGGTTAGTGCCGAGGACTTCTTTTCGATGGACATAAAAAAGCTGTTTAAATAATTAGACACAGTTCTGTTTTTCTTATCATTGACATATTGGCACATCCCCGCATTGGCTCATATTTCTTAAAAGAGAGCAATAGCCTTTCCTGATTAGTACATTTGTTTAAGAGAATTGAAGTAAATTCGATTAGTAAACGTTATCTTTGCAAGTTGAAATTGCCAATGAATGACGGCATTAGGCAATCATACAACGAATTGATAATAAAACAAGATATTATTTATGGCTTTACAATGTGGCATCGTAGGACTTCCGAACGTAGGAAAGTCCACTCTTTTCAACTGCTTATCGAATGCAAAAGCACAGTCTGCAAACTTCCCGTTTTGTACGATAGAACCGAATGTCGGCGTTATCACCGTACCGGACGAACGATTGAATAAACTGGCTGAGATCGAACACCCCCAGCGCGTGATTCCCACAACGGTGGAAATCGTAGATATCGCCGGTCTCGTTAAAGGAGCCAGCAAAGGGGAAGGCCTGGGCAACAAGTTCCTTGCCAATATCCGTGAAACGGATGCAATCCTGCATGTATTGCGCTGCTTCGACGACGATAACATCGTCCACGTAGACGGGCGTGTAGACCCGGTCCGCGATAAGGAGATTATCGATGCCGAGTTGCAGATCAAGGACTTGGAAACCATCGACAGCCGTATCGCCAAAGTGCAGAAACAGGCACAGACAGGCGGTGACAAACAGGCAAAAATCGCTTACGAAGTACTTTGCAAATACAAAGAAGCATTGGAGCAGGGAAAAAGTGCCCGCACTGTTTCTTTTGAGACGAAAGACGAACAGAAAATTGCACACGACCTGTTCCTGTTGACCGACAAACCGGTCATGTATGTCTGCAACGTCGACGAAGCCAGCGCCGTGAACGGCAATAAATATGTGGAAGCCGTCCGCGAAGCCGTCAAAGACGAGGATGCGGAAATCCTGATCGTTGCAGCCAAGATCGAAAGCGAAATCGCCGAATTCGAGACATATGAAGAGCGCCAGATGTTCCTTCAAGAAATCGGCTTGGAAGAATCCGGTGTTGCCCGTCTGATCAAGTCCGCATACAAACTGCTGAACCTGCAAACATTCCTGACTGCCGGTCCTGACGAATGCCGTGCCTGGACATTCCATAAAGGCTGGAAAGCTCCGCAATGCGCCGGTGTGATCCATACTGACTTCGAAAAAGGCTTTATCCGTGCCGAAGTAATCAAGTATGACGACTATATCTCTTACGGCTCGGAATCTGCCGTTAAGGAAGCCGGGAAGATGAGCGTGGAAGGAAAAGAATATATCGTACAAGACGGCGATATCATGCACTTCCGCTTCAACGTATAATTCTCAAAACAAGATACATTATGACAAAAAAGACCAGTACAGTATTAGCAACAGCTTTGATAAGCATTTGGGTATTCGCCGGTTGTGTGCGATACAATGTTGCAGAACCACTAAACCGCTTCAGTAGTCCCGAAATGGGGACTACTTCCGGCAATGAAATAACTGTGAAACCCGGATCGACCTGGTTCGCCGAGGGCGAGTATGAAAACTTTGTGCTCACAGGGCAGGCTCTCACCAGTGACAATGCGGAAGCAGCCTTACTATTCCATACCGATGGAAAGTCAGGCTATGAAGTGATGTTCCGCAACGGACCTATCGACGGTACACGTAAAAGTGGAAGCCTCGCATCCGTGCGCAATCTCTATCGTTCCCTGGCAGAAGACGGGAAATGGTTTGATTTCGAAATTGCCGTACGCGGACATAATATATCGGTTGCCATAAATGACACGGCAGTCATATGTTATACCGAGCCCGAGCACCCCTACCGGACAAAAGAATATGCCGGACACCTCCTCAGTCGTGGCTCTATCGCATTGATGGGTGTAAACGGAGACGTGACCTTCCGCAATCTCCAGATGACGCGTCTGAAGCAGGATGCAGTGAACGAATCCGACACCATGCCCCGGATAGACGAACAAAACGATGCCGTAATCCGCTTCCAACAGCGTAATTTCCCCGTGATAGATTACCATGTGCACCTGAAAGGCGGCCTTACGAAAGAGATGGCACACGCCATGTCGATGAACTACGGTATCAACTACGGAGTAGCTCCCAACGCCGGTGAAGGAGGCGTCGGACGTATGCTTGCCGATGATAAAGAGGTGTACGAATACTTCAACGAAGTAAAAGACATGCCTTTCATGCGCGGTGTACAGGGCGAAGGCCGCAAATGGACAGCCACCTTCTCACAAGAAGCGTTAGGCGTATTCGACTACCTTTTCACCGATGGCATGACCATTGTGGATCATAAAGGCCGTCTGTCACGAATCTACCGCCCGGAAGAGGTACACTACGACGGTGTAACGAAAGAGCAATATATGGATCATTTGGTCGATCAGACAGTAAAGATACTCACCAACGAGCCGGCCGACATCTATGCCAATCCGACTTTCCTGCCGGAAGAGCTGAATGCCGAATATGCAAAATACTGGACAGACGAACGTGTTAACCGTGTATTGGACGTATTGGTAAAATATAACATAGCGCTCGAAATCAATGCACGCTACAAGATTCCGAGTTTCGATATCATCCGCAAAGCAAAAGAACGCGGAATCAAATTCACCTTCGGCACGAATAATGTAGATGCCAATTTCGGCAAACTGGAATATTGCCTGCAAGCAGTCGAAGAATGCGGCTTGACAGCAGACGACATCTGGTTCCCAACTATGAGCGTCCGCCGTTCACGCGAGGTAGTCTTGTATAATAAGTGGTAGAATCTCTGCCAAAATGACCCGCTTCCGCCTCTACCTCGCCTTCTTTCGCAACACGCTGCTGATCAGTATTGTTTGTGGAGCGCTTTTTGCCTCCCTGACAGACGATTTCGTCAGCAGCGCACTGTTGTTTATTCCGACTTTCGGGCTGGGAATGGACTTACTCTATAAAGAGCTGACACGCAAGGAAGAATACTTCTTTTTCTATAATCAAGGCATCTGCAAGGCGGAACTTCTGACTGCTACGTTTGCGATTTATGCCCTGTCATGTATAATCCTGTATCAAATCATCCGCTTATGTGTACTTGTCTGGAGGTCGACAGTGTCGTAAAGAGCTTTAAGGAGAAGACTGTACTGTCGGACGTCTACCTCTGTTGCCGTCCGGGAGACATCATTGCCCTGTTCGGACATAACGGATGCGGGAAATCAACCCTGCTGAATATTATCTTCGGGACACTGAAAGGCGACCGTAGTTTTATCCGTATCAACGGGAAAGTGATCAAAGGAGCCGCCTTTCGTACCGGTCTGGTGGCCTATCTGCCCCAACACGACTTTATCCCTTCTTACCTGACCGTCACCCAGGCTGTCGAACTTTATATCCCTAAAGAACGGCGAAACCAATTTCTTGGCGACCGCTTCCTGTTCAAAGCCCGGCACAACCGGATCGCCCATCTTTCGGGAGGCGAACTGCGTTATCTGGAAATCAAACTCATTCTATACAGCAAAGCTCCTTATATCCTGTTGGACGAACCGTTCAACGGCCTTTCCCCCATTGCGGCCGAAGAAATACGTATGCATATTGCAGAAAGTGCACGGACAAGGGGCATAATACTGACAGACCACAATTTCCGTGAAGTACACAAAATCGTAAACCGTATCTTCCTCCTGGACGAATGCTACCTGAAAGAAATCCATGAAAAAGAAGAATTAATCTCTTATGGCTATTACCGTCCCATTTAATTTTACTATCTTTCAGCGTTTTATTAATTCTCAAACATATGAAAATCTATTGCATTATTCTTTTAGCGGCTTGTGCCTCATTGGCTTCCGCCCAGCAACGCGACGTAACCAGCATACTGGAAGTGCTGGACGTAACAAACGGTAACCGCACCGTAGTCAAAGAATTTCCTTATCGCATCGAAGCCCCGAACTGGACGCCCGACGGCCAGTGGCTCGTGTATAATAGCGGAGGTAAGCTCTACAAGCTCTCACCCGATTCGCCCGGTGAACCGGAAATGATCAATACCGGCTTTGCTGCCCGTTGCAACAACGACCACGTCATAGCCGCCGACGGCAGCCAGATAGCCATCAGTAACGGGACAAAAGAAGACGGTAAATCGCGTGTCTACACCCTTCCGATACAGGGAGGAACGCCGCGCCTGATCACTCCTCTGGGGCCCAGCTACCTGCACGGATGGAGCCCGGACGGGAAACAACTCGCCTACTGTGCCGAACGGAACGGTAATTTCGACGTATATGTAATCCCGGCAGAAGGTGGGGAAGAAATCCGTCTCACAACAGCCGAAGGGCTGGACGATGGACCCGAATACTCTCCCTGCGGAGAATATATCTGGTTCAATTCTGTCCGTACCGGCCTGATGCAAGTATGGAGAATGAAAAAAGATGGTTCCGAACAAACCCAGATGACATTCGACGAGACACGTAATTCCTGGTTCCCGCACGTCTCGCCCGACGGTAAATCCATCATTTTCATCACTTATTATAAAGGAGACCTGGAACCGGGTCAACACCTTCCCAATAAAAACGTAGAGCTTAGGATTATGCCTGCTACCGGAGGAGAACCGAAAACGCTGGTCAAACTATTCGGCGGACAGGGAACGATCAACGTCAACTCATGGGCACCGGACAGCAAGCACGTCGCATTCGTCAGCTACCGTCTGAATAAGCCCTGATAGGAAATTCACCGGATTTATTTGTCAAATACCCGTCTCCTATTACATGTCACTTCCGTGCTCCTTTCATGTCACAGTTGAATTCCTTCTGTGTTACAATTGTAATCTTTCTGTTTCACAGCTGTGACATGAATAGCGGATGGGTATAAAGACACCGGACATCCCACATAAACCACTCTATATGCCGGCTTGTTCCTTCCTTTACGGCACCACAGCCCCATGAAACACTGCGTTAGCAAACGCTTCACAGCGTATCTTAGCCGACACCGGCATAATTACTTCACACCATATTTCTGCATTCCATATTCACCTAATATCTCAAGGCATCTGAGGCACTTTCTAAAGAACTTCTTCATAGCTTCTCTCTTCTTGTTTAAAAACGATTTATGCAAAACTTATCTATTATGCGTCTCATAATTATGTTTTACAACACAAAAGTAGAGGTTAATCGGATACGTTATTCACTTTAGATGCCTATTTAACATCATTTGCACAATCTGTTTATCTGTTGTTCCTATAGTCCGACGGAATCGTGCCCGTACACTTCTGGAAAGCCCGGCGGAAGGTGCTGATCGAATGAAATCCCGAACGTTCGGCAATTTCCTGTATGCTGGCGTTGGGTTCGGCATCCATCAAACGCTTGCTTTCCTCGATCCGGAACTGGTTGACATAATCGGAAAACGATTGTCCCAGTTCACGGTTGAACAGTTGGGAAAGGTAAGAACGGCTGATCGGAAAAACCCGTTGCAAGTCCGTCAGGCGCAAATCTTCACGGAGGTACGGTTTTTCCTTCTCAAACCAGGCATTTACTTCTTCCGCATAGCGCTTGCTAAGGATTCCGTGCTCGTCGTCATCGTCATTATTCACATCATCCTGCTGGTTCGGCAAATCCCACCCGTCCTTAAAAGAATAATCCAAGACAACGACTTTAAGGAATAATGCTTTATAGAAGAAATAATACCAGGCAAAAAGCAGTACGGTCTTATCGATCACATACATGACCGGAATATCCGTCAGCAATAGGACAAGATAAAAACCATACAAAACAATTAAAATTATCATCGTTTTCTTCAGCCAGTCCAGATCGTACTCCTCCGGATCGGATACGTTTTCAGCCAAAAAGACCTTAAAGTCTTTACTATACCGGGCTATCAGGTAAACAGGCAACACCATATAGAACAAAGTCAGAACAAAGACCGTCATACGGAGCAAAACGTCCATATTAAAGAACTCGAACACTTCCTCCAGCGAATAATACGTATGGATTTCCCCTCCCGACAAACGGTAAGCCAGATAAGCTAAAGCGCCGGCAAGTCAGATAACCCGGCCGCAGCACTTCAATGACGTAGCAAGCTAACGTCGCCGTAACCAAAGCTCCTATTATCAATACATCCGGATGAAAAGCCTCTTTCGCTTCATGGAGATAAAGATTGACAGACAGTCTTACGACAGCCATGATAGCCCACGAATACATCCCCCAGCCCAGTATCTTTTTTGCACGGTTTTCCCCTGCACGGAGCAAAAGAGTTGTCCCGCCAAAAACACAGAACCCGATGATCTGTAGACTTAGTAAAAACTGAATTTTATCCAACATAATATATCTCCCTTTTAAGTAAACAAATTGAAGCATTAAATAGTTGATTTGCACTATAAGTAGACAATTTGACGCCTGTGGACAATTTGCACCCCATGCTTTTATATGAATTCATCGTGGTTTTATACCGAATGCACCCTCTACTTCTCCAAACCGACCGATCTTTGCAACTGTAATCATTTCACAAAAATAATACAAAGAATGAATAAATTACTACTATTTATAATGTTCACGACCGTCATTTTTAGTTGTACAAACGACTACGATCCGGTACTCATTGAAAATTTAGGCATGAAGGAACGGCCTTTGACAATAATAACGAAGGTATTGACAACGAAGTCTCCCAATTTCATACAGGAATTTACAGGAGGATCGGTTATCGGGCTGCATGTAGTGTCGGAAAATACCGGTAACATATATGATAGTAATCCCGATTACAAAAATGTACGGGCAGAGGCCTGTCTAACGGATAATAAACTAAGCTGGCAACAGTCTCCGGAAATCTATCTGCATGAAGAGCCGGTCATGGTCTATGCCTATTATCCCTACCAGTGGCAGGTAAACTTCGATCCGGAAAACATTCCGGTCCGTATATCGGCGGATGCTTCCCTGACAAAAGATTATATGTACGGGATCCAGGCCAGCGGCCAACGAGCGGTCAACCAGGTTTCGCCTGTCGCACTGCTCAATATGAACCATACGCTCTCGCTTTTGAGTTTTCAAATACGCCTTACACCGGAAGCGAAAGGCTGTTTCCTGCTCAACGCCATACAGATCGGAAATAAAGCAGGCGGGACAGCTCTTTGTTTCAGAGGAATGATGAATATAAAAACCGGAAATATCGGCGGATGCGCCGGCACGAATGCTTCCACCCGTTTAAAGCTGGACTCTCCGAACATGCTGAAAACGATACCGGGAGAATCGTTGCAACTAATGGTAATCCCGACATCGCGCATCCGTTCCGACGGAGACGTGGAAGCGCTCTTCACCATCAACGGGAAAACATTCAAATACAAAATTCCTGCCGGAACAAAGTGGGAAAAAGGACAAAGATATATATACAATCTCTTTTTTAACGGGAAGGCCATTACACTTGATAATGTAAGCACAAGCGAGTGGCTTCCGATAGAAAAGAATCTATAAAATTAATTCTGTAATGTAAGTTCTATTTTATGTTTTGGTTATGTATAAAGTTGGTATAATACCAAACTTTATGAACAGCGCCCCGCCCATTTCTCCCTTCTCAACTTATCGCCAACAACACTCCCTTATTCGAATTTAACCAGGGCGGGGCCGCTTTTCATCTTGCAACTATCCCCAATCTCATATTTTTATCTATATTTGTGACCAAGAGCGTACTAAATACATATAAAAATGTCGCAAACGGATATCCATAGTTTTAATGCCTTATACACGCGATACTACAGGAAAGCCTTCTTGTTTACAAAATCGTTTGTACATGATGAATCCGTTGCAGAAGACATTGTTTCCGAATCGCTCATCAAACTATGGGAAAACCTGAAAGAGGAAAATACGGATCATGCAGATGCCCTGTTGCTCACAATCCTCAAAAACAAATCGCTCGACCATCTGAAACACGAGGCGATTAAAGCGGAAGCTATCCATTCGATGAGCAACTTGAACCAACGTGAATTGGAAATACGCATATCCACTTTGCAAGCGTGTGATCCCGAAGAGATATTCTCCGAAGAAGTAAAAAAAATTATAGCAGACACATTAGCGACTCTGCCGGAACAGACACGCCGTATCTTCGTTATGAGCCGTTTCCAGAACAAATCGAACAAAGAGATTGCCGAAGAATTGGGGATTACCGTAAAAGGAGTAGAATACCACATCACAAAAGCCCTCAAGCCGTTACGCATCAGCCTGAAAGACTATCTGCCGATTTTATGCTTTTTACTTTTGATCGAATAATATTTCATTTTTCGGTTAGGGTTATTCCCTTTTGAATCGTTTTATAAATATGAGACTGAAAAAAAGCGGTCTCCGGAAAGGAAATTATGGATAAGGAGATATTATATAAATACATTATTGGCGATGCCAGCCCCGAAGAAAAGGAGGCAGTCGTCCGTTGGATAGATGCCGATAAGGAGAATATGAAAGAATATCTCGCCTTGCGTAAACTGCACACAATAACAATCTGGCAACAGGAGCCGGCTCCTGTTGCCTTAGAAATGATTTCTAAGGGGCGGAAGCGATGGACCTTATGGTCTGCCGGCCGGGAATTGCTGAAAATCGCCGCCATATTTGCCATTGCTTTTTCAGTTGTGTCCATCTATTATAGCAGAACGGAACCGGAAACGGTCCCACAGGAAGCCATCATGCAAACGATTTACGTCCCTGCCGGACAGCGTGCCGAACTGACGCTGTCAGACAGTACCAAAGTATGGCTGAATGCCCGAACAACCCTTACTTTTCCAAGCCATTTCGACGGGAATAACCGGAGTGTCACACTGGATGGCGAAGGTTATTTCGACGTTACCCACAACGAAAACAAAACGTTTATCGTGAAAACAGAGCAATATGACATACAGGTTTTAGGGACGGAATTCAATGTCAACGCTTATAAAGGCAATGTCCTATTCGAGACCTCTTTGCTGAAAGGCTCCGTCCGGATAGAATCGGCCAACCATAAGGAAGGCATCCTGCTGGAACCCAACAAAAAGGCCTTCACAGATCACGGGCAGTTAAAAACCTCCCCTATCGTCCAGTATGATTATTTCCTTTGGAAAGAAGGGCTGATCTGCTTCGACGACAATACCATCGGTGACCTGTTCGAGAAACTGCGACTCTATTTTGATGTCAATATTATCATTGAAAACACCAAGATACTCAACCAACGCTACACCGGCAAATTCCGGACCAGCGACGGGGTCGAACATGTCCTGAAAACGTTACAACTACGGACAAAGTTCAAATATGAGAAAAAAGACGATAAAGAAAGTACAATCATAATAAAATAAATAATAGTCATTAACATCTTAAATCTATTTTGCCTATGGAGTAAGTAAAAAAACACGAAAAAGCCGGAATGCGCTTCCAACACACTCCGGCTAAGTCAATACCAGACACGCTTTTAATTATCTTAAGTATTAACTAATACAAGGCTATAAATGTATGAAAAATAATTTATACAGGGATTTCTATATCCCATTAAAATTGACTAATAAACATATATTGCGCATTATGAAAATAACCTTTGCATCTCTCTTCATTTTCATAACGGGGCTATTCGCTACGGAGGCCAGCTCGCAAGTTGCCAAAGTTTCCATCAATAGCGAAAACATTAAAATCCAGGCGCTGATCAACCAGATCGAACAGCAGACGGATTACCTGTTTATTTATAATAAGAACGAAGTGGACCTGAATCGCAAGGTTACGGTCAAAGCTGAAAACAAACCTGTGGCAGAAGTCCTTCAGAACATATTCGACAACACGGATATCGTCTATGCCATGCAGGGGAATAACATCATGCTGATGAAAGGGGAAAAAGCCGAAAATCCCATCATCACGCAAACGACGAAAAGAATCACCGGAACGATCACAGACGAATACGGTGAGCCGCTGATCGGCGTAAACGTCTCTGTAGAAGGGACAAGCAACGGAACGATCACAGACGGTTCAGGCCATTTCTCCCTGTCGGCCTCCCCAGGTGAAACCATCCAGATTTCCTACATCGGATATGCGACACGCCGCATTAAATTAGGAAACGAATCGACACTCGACGTCCAGCTGAAAGAAGATACACAGGCGTTGGAAGAGGTCGTAGTGGTTGGTTTCGGTACACAGAAAAAAGTTAATTTATCCGGTTCCGTAGCTTCCGTTAAGGTTTCCGAGATGGCGGAAAGCCGTCCGATCACGAACCTGTCGAACGCACTGGCAGGCGCTGCAGCCGGTTTGCAGGTGACATCCTCCAACAACCGCCCGGGTGATGACAATGCCAACATTCTGATACGCGGTGTCGGGACATTGAACAACTCGAGCCCGTTAATCATCATTGATGGGGTAGAAGGTACATTGAGTGACGTCAATATCAACAATGTCGAGAATATTTCCATCCTAAAAGACGCTGCATCCTCAGCCATCTACGGCTCCCGGGCTGCTAACGGCGTTATCTTGGTCACTACAAAAACAGGACATACCGGCCGGATGAAACTGTCGTACAACGGTTATGTTTCCTTCCAAACCGCACGGAAGAATATTCTGGAACCGATTAGTAACTATGCCGACTACATGGAATACATGAATGAAGGCTATACAAACAGTGACGTCACAGGGCCATATACAGAAGCATCCATTCAGGAATGGCGCGCTGACGCAGGAAAGAATCCGCTAAAATACCCGAATACAAACTGGTTGGATGAAGCCTTCCAGACAGGCGTAGGAAGCAATCACACCGTTTCCATGCAAGGAGGAAGCAATGCTATACAATTCTATGGTTCTTTAGGATATTACAGTAACCCGGGTATCATGGAAAATGCCGGTTACCAACGCTATCATGCCTTGTCTAATATCACAGCCAATATTACAGATTGGTTGAAGATGGGCATTAATTTCAGTGGCTATTATGGTAAAGCAGATCCGGGATCCGGTAGTTTCGGCTGGGCCTATGCGACATCCCCTGCTATGATTTTGAGACATGACGGTAAATTCGGTGGAATGCAAGATCCCCAGGCCGATGTTTCCGAATCTGGTAACAATATGCTTGCAAGTTTATATTCGAAACGTGGAGACAACATCACACGTAACGGTAAAGGCCGTTTCTTTGTAACTGTAAATCCAATCAAAGACTTGAGTATTACGGGAAGTATGCTTTATGAATATACCGGAAACAACACAAAAGAAATTCCTGTATTCCATGATTTTTGGAACTTTGCCAACAATACCATCTTAGTTGAAGGTAAAGGACAATCCTACATCAATCAGTCTTCCACCCGTAACGAACGCAACTATATGGATTTAGTGGCCCACTACAACCATCGTTTCTTCTCAGACAAATTCGGTATCGGCGTGATGGCAGGAACAAGCCAGGAGCGCTATACGACAGAATGGGAAAATTACGGACGCAAAGATTTATTGGATTTAAGTCTTTCCGTACTGAACGGGGCAAACGGTGAGGTTTCGGCAACAGGAAACAAACAAGTATGGGCCATGCGCTCATATTTCGGACGCATCAACTTGGACTGGGAGAGCAAATACTTGCTTGAATTTAACTTACGTACAGACGGTTCTTCACGCTTCCTGAAAAACGACCGCTGGGGTTGGTTCCCTTCATTCTCTGCAGCTTGGAGAATCAGCGAAGAGTCGTTCATGAAAGAAATAGAATGGATCAGCAATCTAAAGGTTCGCGGTTCATACGGTTCACTGGGTAACAACTCTGTTGGCAATTATGCCGCCCGTTCCACATATGCCAATCGTACGTATATTATTGCAAACACAGTCCAAACAGGCTGGGCAATCACTTCGTTGGCAAACCCGAATCTGACATGGGAGAAGACGAAAGTGGCCGATTTCGGTCTTGATTTCGGAGTGCTGAACAATCGATTAACCGGTACATTTGATTATTTCGACAAACGTACAAGCGGTATCTTGATCCAACTTCCGATACCGAGTGTACATGGTAATGCTTCAGCTCCAACTACCAATGCCGCCAAAGTTTCCAATAAAGGTATCGAATTCACTTTAGGATGGAATGACCATGTGGGAGATTTCTCTTACGGCGTTACACTGAATTACACCCATGTAAAAAACAAGATCAACAAGTTCAAAGGAGATGATTACTCACTGAGCGGATATGATTACATCAAAGAAGGAGGTTCTATCGGAGATATGTATATGTATAAAGCCGACAGGATAATTGCAACCGATGCCGATTTGAAAATTGTCAATGATATGGTTGCAGCCAATCCAAAGGCTTTTGAAGCATTGGGACGCATACCGGAAAAAGGCGACGTGTTGTTCCAGGACATCAACCATGACGGTGTGATCAATACAGAAGACCGCACGGTTACAGGTAATACCAATCCAACCGATTTCTTAGGCTTAAACTTATTTGCAGCCTATAAAGGGATTGACTTATCCATAAGCTTTGACGGTGCGTTCGGTTATCAAGGATATATCAATGAAGGTTATTTCACAACCACAGTTTCCAAAGATCACCAGCTCTCCAAATATGTAGTTGAGAACGCATGGCGGGAAGGACAGACAAGTTCCAAGTACCCACGCCTGTCATCACAAGGCATCATTGCGACCGACAACAACAACACGATATGGATGCAGAACCGCGATTTCTTAAAGATTCGCAATATCCAACTGGGTTATACATTCCCGAAACTTCTCACTCACAAGTTCTTTGTCGAGAAACTCCGTTTATACGGATCGTTGGAAAACTTCTTCACGTTTACAAGTTGGAAAGGTATCGATCCTGAAACAGCGAACTTGGTTTATCCAACCATGCGTCAGGCAGTGGTAGGTGTTAATATTGAATTTTAAGAATAGGGATTATGAAAAACATGAAACGATATTTATTAGGTATATGTGCATGCAGTTTGTTGACCATGACGAGCTGCTATGACTTGGAACAATTGCCTCAAGACGCAGTTGTCATCGACTTCAATGAGCCCCAAAAAGCTTACGAAAGTTTGATTGGCGTGTACCAGTCGCTGAACTCATCCGGAGTCTATAATGGATTGTACTCGCTGGAATCAGTGACCGATTTAGGCTGGAGCACTAATGGCTGGTGGCCGGCCTACGATAAGTATAATGTCGGTATGGGAATCGCAAACGCCTATTACGGCTCTTTTAGTGATGCCTGGACAGGACAGTATGAGGGTATAGCGAGGGCAAACAACATAATTGCCAATCTGGAGAATAGCACCATATCCGAAGGAATAAGAATACAATATACAGCAGAAGCTCGTTTTTTACGCGCATTATTGTATAATAACTTATTGAATTACTTCGGCGGTGTACCTATCTACGATGAAACATTTACAGGCGATGCCTCCGAAATGAAAAAACCGCGCAATACGGCAGACGAGGTACGTAAATTTGTATTGGACGATTTGGCTTATGCCTGCGAGAATTTACCCAAAACCAGAGGTGATTCCGTCGGATTAGCCTCTGAAGGAGCCGCTTATGCATTACGCGGAAAAGTATATCTTTACAATAAAGAATATGAAAAAGCAAAAGCAGACTTCTTACAAGTCGTCAATGGCGGATACGGATATATACTGAACAGCAGCTACGCCAGTTTATTCCGTCCTGCCGGTTTTGAAGACGGAGCCGATAACTGCAAGGAAATCATCTTTGCTGTAGAAAATATGGGTGGAAGCGCTACGCCTTATGGCTTGAACGTTCAGTTCCTGGGTAACCGTGCATCGTATGGCAGTTGTATTAATACGAATGTGGCATCACAAGAACTGGTAAATATGTATGAATGTACCGATGGCAAGCCCTATGACCGGGACAATTTCTTTAAAAATATCAGTGACGAAGATCTTTATTTGAGCATATTTGACGAAAATGGCCAGAAAGTGGTCACATACCCGCCTGAAGTAGAGAAACTGAAAGCGATGTATGCCAAACGGGATCCGCGTATGGACGCAACAGTCATCCTGCCTTATACAATCTATCGTGGATGGGCAAACAATGAGGCTATCGATTGTGAAATGGTTCTGGCAAAAGATGGTTACTTTTCGTATGAAGGTAACGGCTACGTACGTAATGCATACAATCAGGATACTTATTTGTGGCGCAAATTCGTACAGGAATACGATTGGGGCGGTACGATTTCGGATCGCGCCCATTCGCCTGTCAACTGGCCGGTAATACGTTACGCCGATGTACTGCTGATGTTAGCCGAATGCTATAATCAGACCGGAGATCAGGCATCCGCCGTTTCATACATCAATCAAGTACGTGCACGCGTGAATATGCCAGGATTGAACAGTGGCCCCGCCTGGTTGCAAGCATCAACACAGGATCAAGTATTCGAACGTATCAAACATGAAAGAGCCGTAGAATTTGCTCTTGAAGGGATTCGCTTCTTCGACCTACAGAGGTGGGGAGAATTAGTTGAAAAAACAAACGGAATGAAACAAACCGATATCATGGGACGTTTGGTCGGTGGCGTAAAGACAATCGATTCCAAGTATAATTTATGGGCTATTCCAGGATCTGAAATCGATTTAAATAAGAGTTTGGAACAAAATACCGGTTGGTAAAGAGATTGGATAATTAGGTATTAGTCTTTAAACAACAGGGACGCCCTCCAGGAATGGAGGCGCCCCTGTTTTCATCAAATTAAATAGATAACATCGGTTCAGACCTTGACAAAAGTAAACCGAAGCTTCTTGCATTTACGCATTTCCGGAAGTTCCTCCTGTGGTAGTACTGCTACTTGTTGTTGGAGCGGAAGCACCCTGAACCTGTTTGTCTTCTTCCCAATGGAACGGTTCGAACTCAGTATTCGGATCGACCCATGACGGTTTTTTGGAAGCGTAGATGATAAACGGAGCGGCTATCACAACGATGGCACCGATAATCAGCACAGAGAACCAAACGGTATTGTTACCCGTCGAAATCTGGCTGGGCGGGATAAAGCTCAGGATGAAAGCGAGCAATGAACCGCAGAAACCAAGACCGCCGATAAACCACATCAGGCCATTACCATGTTTGCCGATACGGAACGGACGATTGGCTTTCTTCATCCGGTAGCGTAGTGCGATCGCACCGGAGAACATCAACAGATACATAACCAGGTACAGGATCACCGTCAATTGAGAAAGGATCTGATAGAAACTCTGTACGGAAGGCATCACCACGAACAATAAGCTCAGAAGCGTAACAGCCAATCCCTGGATCAACAGGATATTCTTCTGTACACCCAGCTTGTTTGTTTTCTGGAAGAACGGAGGCAGATAACCGGCTTTTCCCACGGCAAAGATACCTTTTGACGGACCGGCAACCCATGTCAATACACCTGCCAGCACGCCGAATGCCAATGCAATCGCGATAATCGGAGACAACCAGGAAGCATGGATAAACTTGAAGTAATTGTCGAAACCGACCAGCAAACTCTGCGTCAGGTTAATATCTTTTTCCGGAATGATAATACCTAAAGCAAAAGTTCCTAATACGAAAATAACAACCGTAATCAGCGCACCGATAAACACCGCCTTCGGATAGTTCTTGGTCGGATTTTCCACATCTTTCACGTGGATACCGCCCATCTCCATACCGGCATAAAAGAGGAAGATACTGGATGCCAGCACCAGGTTGTCGAACTTCGTAAAGTCGGGGAAGAAATTACCGTGAAAATCCATATTGGACTGTCCACCCATACACAGGTAAACAATTCCCAGAATAATCAGCAGGGCAGCCGGAAGAATCGTTCCGACGATACCGCCCACCTTCGCCACTTTACCAACCCAGCTCAATCCCTTCAGAGAGATAAAAGTAGCCAGCCAGTAAATAATCAACACTACCACGAGGGTGTACATTTTGTTTGAAGCTAACACCATGTCGTGTGCATCGTTCATCCCGATAAACGCAATGGAAACGGCACCGAACGTCAACACGGTCGGATACCAGATCGTACTTTCGATCCACTGCACCCAGATAGCCAGAAAACCCCATTTTTTACCGTAGGCCTCGCCAACCCATCGGAACACACCACCCTGCTTATCCTGGAACATGGCTGCCAACTCGGCCGCCACCAACGAGGTAGGGATTAAGAACACGATCGCTGCAAACAAATAATAAAAGGCTGAGCTCAGTCCATAGACAGCTTCAGCAGGCAGTCCGCGAAGTGAGACGACTGCCGTAACATTCATAATCGCAAGAGTAAAGACTCCAAGTTTTACTGCTTTTCCAATATTTGCCATGAATTTTACTATTAAAATGTGAATTTTGTTTCGTTTAGTTTCGCTTGTATTGACAGTATAACAACTCCTTTTTGTGTTAGTTTGTCAACGGGATGTCAAACTTGGTTAATTAACGAATAAGTGTTAAAAACAAAATCCGCACCTACGCTGTTCCATTCGGTAATACGTAATAATTCAAGACAATGAAGACTGCATTCAATGACTTTTTCTACGAAAAACGGGGCATTTACGGAGTGCTCCATGTAATGATATTACTACTTTCTCTTTTCCTTATCGTTGATGTTTCGATCGACACATTCAACAACATTCCGTTCATCACGCAAACATCTTACCTGAAAACGCAGTTCTGGATTTGCATGTTCTTTATTGCCGATTTTGTGTTGGAGTTTTTGTTATCAAAACATAAATTACATTATCTGCAAACCCACATCATTTTCCTGCTTGTTTCGATTCCCTATCTTAACATTATCGATTATTACGGTTTCACCTTTTCGGCGGAGGTGACCTATTTCCTGCGTTTCATCCCACTCGTACGCAGTGGATGGGCATTGGCGATCGTGGTAGGCTGGCTAACCTCCAACCGGGCTTCCGGCCTTTTTGTCTCTTATCTGACGATGTTGTTGGCAATGGTCTATTTTTCCAGCCTGATATTCTTCGTCCTCGAACATAAGGTGAACCCGGAAGTCAGGGATTACAGCGATGCCCTCTGGTGGGCTTTCATGGACGTGACAACCGTTGGTTCCAATATCATTGCAATCACGCCTACAGGACGCATTCTATCGGTTCTGCTGGCCGCTCTCGGCATGATGATGTTCCCGATCTTTACCGTCTACGTCACAAGCCTGGTACAAGCTGCAAACAAGAAAAAAGAGGCATTTTACGAACAAAACAAACCCGAGACGAAACAGACATAAAAAAACGAGCCTCCCGTCTCCCTACAACGTAGGGGCGTGGAGGCTCGTCAACTAAAAGAATAAACCGTTTTAATCGGTGATTGTAAACCGGCTGCTTCCAAAAATGGAAAGACCCAGCTTATTCATTATGTACTTAATAGCCAACTGCGCTTTTACGGAGTTGCCGGAGCCATCCAAAGGAGGAGCGAAGGCGGAGATACCGAAGTGTCCGGGCATGATGCCCATCACACCGCCACCGACACCTGTCTTGGCAGGAATACCGGAAGTGTACAACCAGTCGCCCGTACGTTCGTAGAAACCGACGGTCGCTACCAGGGAAGTGATCTTCGGGGACAGAGAAGCGTCGAAAACAGCCTTCTTCGTGACCGGATTCACCCCGTCGTTGGCAACAGTCGCTGCGGCGATGGAAAGCTGCTCGGCTGTGATACCTAACGAACACTGGCGGGTATAGAGATCGAGCGACATATCCGGATCGTCGTAGATACGGTTGTAGTTCTTCAGCAACCAGGCGATAGAACGGTTATTGAAATTGGTAGCCGACTCGGACTTGTACAGTTCGTCTATCAGCTGCGGAGCACTGCCGCAAAGGTCGGTGATGTTGGAAACGATCGCTTCCCACTTCCCGTCGGCATTGCCGATGGGCTGTACCATACTGCAGGCCGTGATCGCTCCGGCATTCACTAACGGAGTAGAAGGGTGATCCTTTTCAAGCAGGATCGCCATGATGGAGTTGAAAGGCAGACCGGTTGCATCGGCCCCGATCATCTCTAACAACTTCTCCGCCCCGTACTGGCGCAATGTCAGGATAGCGGTATGCACCTTCGAAACAGACTCGATACCGAAACGGTAGGAAGAATCGCCCAGCGTAATAGTCTTGCCGTCCAACAGGCAGATACTGATGCCGAACAGATTCTTGTCGATATTAGCCAGATAGGGGATATAATCGGCATTCTTACCGTCCGTATTATTCTTATACTGTTCGTAAGCCTCCTGTGCTACCTCTTTCAGTTGTGAAACAGAAATCTTTTTATCCATAACTACTTTATTTTGTTGATTTGGCACAGCCCGTGTGGGTAAAGACAGAGCCTTTTACTTCCTGGCTCTTATCCTGTGCGATACGTGTCGGCGTCGGATATTCCAGTTTTTCCAGCTCGGCGATAGCACCGCTGATGTCACCTAACAACTGGTCTGCCATATCACGGCTGAATCCCTGGCGGACAACGATACGCATGACGACGCACTGTTCGAGGTTTTCAGGCAGCGTATAGGCCGGAACCATCCATCCGCTCTGTTTCAATTTATCCTGTAAATCGTACAGTGTCCATTTGGCTGTCTTTGCATAATCCGGCTTCAGATACCAGATAAACAACGGGTTCACAACGTCTTTGCTGTAATTCTGGAACGGGGCGAACTTGGCGATTTCAGTATGCAGGTAATCGGCCACAGCCATACTGTTCTGCTGAACTTCTTTGTATCCCTGGAAGCCGAGACGGATAAACTGATAGTATTGTCCCAGGATTTGTGCGGCAGGACGCGAGAAGTTCAAGCCGACCTGGGTGATGTTTGCTCCTAAATAATTCACGCTGAAAGACATGGAACCCGGCAAATATTTCTTGTCTTTCCAGATAACCCAACCTAATCCCGGATATACCAAGCCGTATTTATGTCCGGAAGTACTGATGGAAAGTACCCATTTCAGGCGGAAGTCCCATTTCAGCTCCGGTTTCAGAAACGGCAGGATGAAACCGCCGGAAGCGGCATCTACATGAATAGGAATATCGTAGCCTGTCTTTGCATTGTATTCGTCAAGGGCGGCATCCAATGCTTCTACATCGTCGTTCAAGCCAGTCCAGGTAACACCTTGGATGGGAACGATACAGATCGTGTTTTCATCGCAATACTTCAAAGCCTCTTGCGGGTCGAGCGTGATGTGTTCGAGTGTCAGAGGAACCTGGCGCATTTCGATCTGCCACAGTTGGGCGAACTTTTCCCAGACAACCTGGAAACCGGCAGAGATCACAAAGTTAGGTTTGTCGGTCGGTTTACCCTGTGCGATCCTTCTTTCACGCCAGCGTAACCAGGCTGCAACACCCCCCAACATACATGCTTCGGAAGATCCGATAGCCAATGCGCCGGCTTTCCATTTAGCCTGTTCGGGGCTGTTCCACAAATTAGCCATGATGTTGATACATTTGGCATTCATCACTGCGATACGCGGATATTCCGTTTCGTCGATGTAATTGATGTTGATTGCTTCATTCATCAATTTGGTTGCATAATCGTCCATCCAGGTAGTCACGAATGTGGCTAAGTTCAGGCGCGGTTGTGTTTGTGCGTAGGTTTCGTCTTTTACCATCTGATAGGCAATCTCCGGAGTGGTAGGACCATCGGGGATTACATCTACTGGAGCGGGATGCAACATTGCATTCGAGCCAAAGATCGCTGTCTTGGCATCACCTTTTCTAAAATTAGAATCTTCCATGTCTTTTTTGTTTTTAATTATTAATGGCGTTATCGACTTATCTCGGTCGATTGTATGGCAAAAACAGCTGCTATCCGCAATTGTTCTATGTTTTTGGTTAAACATACGACATTTGAGCTTTATTAAAATAATGTTATATAAGAGTGCCAAAATCTACTCGTATTTTAACCTAAAACGACTCTGTAAAAGGATTTTATAAGCATAGTGAACATTCAGAATCCGGATTTGTTTCAATACAATAAATAAATCATAAATCACTATTCACAAACGCTAAAACGAAACGATTATGCGAATACAGACCGGACAGGGGACGATTCCCCTTATTACATTAATAGGTATATGGTCGATATCGGCACTGAATGCGTTGCCCGGCCTGGCTGTGTCTCCTATCTTAGGAAAACTTTCGGCAATCTTTCCGCATTCCACGGAGCTGGATATACAGATGCTTTCGTCGTTACCCTCCCTGCTGATCATTCCTTTTATCATTTTGTCCGGCAAACTGACGGAAAAGGTCAATAATATCTTCCTGTTGCAAGTCGGGCTGGTGATCTTCTCACTGAGCGGTGTCTTGTATCTGGTCTCCACAAAAATGTGGCAACTGATAGCCGTCAGCGCACTGTTAGGAGTCGGTTCCGGGCTGATCGTACCACTCTCCACCGGCTTGATTTCCCGTTTTTTTACCGGGACATACCGCACGAAGCAATTCGGGCTCAGTTCAGCCATTACGAATGTAACGTTAGTGTTAGCAACCGTCCTGACAGGATATCTGGCGGAAGTGAACTGGCACCTGCCGTTCGTCGTCTATCTCTTTCCGTTGATCTCGATCGTCCTTTCATTCTATCTGAAAAAGAATATTTCGCCTTATCCGGCTGTCTCCCCGCAAGCGACACAGAGCCGCACGGGGACGGATACCAACAACAGTTTCGGCAAATTCGGCATACAAATCCGCCACCTGATACAGATTATGCTATTCTACGGATTAGCCACTTATCTGGTCATCATCATCAGTTTCAACCTCCCGTTCCTGATGAAGGAATACCATTTTACCAGTGGCAATTCGGGGCTTATGATTTCACTCTTCTTCCTGGCTATCATGGCGCCGGGGTTCGTCCTCAACCAGATAGTCTCCTATTTCGGGAAAAAGACCAAGTTTGCCTGTATGCTCTCCATCGCTGCCGGGATGGCGCTTATCCTTGTCTCCCGCACCGAATGGCTGATCGGGCTCGGTTGCATCCTGGCAGGGCTCGGCTACGGCGTCATACAGCCTATTGCCTACGATAAGACAACCCGTACCGCCATACCGGCAAAAGTAACGTTAGCTTTGGCTTTCGTCATGGCTATGAACTACCTGGCGATCCTGCTTTGCCCGTTTATCATTAATGTGTTCAAAGATATGTTCCATATCGAAACGCAACAGTTCGCATTCATCTTTAATATGGTTATCGCACTGGCTGCCGCCGTCTGGGCTTACCTCAAACAGGACTCCTTCTTATTTAACGACAGTTTTAAATCCGCATAACTCAAACAACAGTAGAAAACATGAAAAATAAAATCAGAGAAGCCAATATCAGCCTTGTCATATCCAAAATATTCAGCGGCTTGAACATGAATGCGCTGAAATATCTGTTACCGCTATGGATGAGTCCGCTGACCGGTGTCACGCTGCGATGTACATTCGCAGCCGTCGCCTTCTGGATCATCGGTTTTTTCACCAAACCGGAGACATCCACCCGGAAAGACAAAATACTCCTTTTCCTCTTAGGTGCACTCGGTATCTACGGTTTTATGTTCTTCTACCTGATCGGGTTAAGCAAGACGACGCCGGTATCCAGCTCTATCTTTTCCAGCCTGCAACCGATCTGGGTGTTCATCCTGTCCGTCCTTTTCTTTAAAGAGACAATCACGAAGATGAAAGTAACCGGTATCCTCATCGGGTTGGGAGGCGCACTGCTGTGTATCCTGACACAGAAAAGCGACGATCTGGCCTCGGATGCCCTGACAGGGAATATACTCTGCCTGCTCAGTTCCGTTGCTTATGCCGTCTATCTGATTGCAAGCAACCGCATTCTGAAGAATGTCGGAGTCATGACAATGCTGAGATACACCTTTTCGGGTGCGGCGTTTTCCGGCATCATTGTTTCGACAATAACCGGATTCGATGCTGCCGTCCTCACCTCTCCGATCCACTGGAAACCGATGGGCGTATTGTTGTTTGTCCTGATCTTCCCGACCGTTATCAGTTACCTGCTTGTCCCGATCGGACTGAAATACCTGAAAACGACGCTCGTTGCCATCTATGGCTACCTGATCCTGATTGTGGCAACCATCACCTCCTTAGCATTAGGACAGGACCGCTTCAGCTGGACACAACTGATTGCCGTTCTGCTTATCTGCTCGAGTGTCTATTTCGTCGAAATAGCAGAAAACAAAGAAAAATAAGAAATTCTCAATTTATTTGTAACAACTTTGCAACCACTACCGTCTACTTAATGAACGCTCTTCAATAGCGCGCATTGAATGAGCCGGAACTAACGGAATTAAGTAACGATTAATACATAAAGAAAGATGAAAAAATACATTGCAATTCTGATTCTCATTCTATTCTGCCAGGCAGGATATAGCCAGAGTATGGACAAGTTGTTCAACGATTTCGCCAAACAGGATAACGTAACCCGCGTAACGGTCGGTCCGTTCCTGATGAAAATAAGCAGTATGTTTACCGAAACGATGGGGGTAAGCAGTATCGAGGTCCTTTCCTTCGATGAATGCGGCAGTACTGTCAAAGAAAATCTCCGCACGGCCATCAAGCAACTGAAAGATCCCAATTTCGAGACAATGGTCACAAGCAACGAAGGCGGCAGCCGTACAAAAGTAATGGTGCGTATCGATAAAGAGATGATCCGCGAACTGGTAGTCCTGACAACCGACGGCGGCGACGATGCTCTGATCCGCATCAAAGGAAAGATCAAACCATCCGATATCGAACGGGTAGTAAACGACCATAAAAATGGACGTTGATAGCTTTAAAAGGCTGTTCCTCCCCCTCCATCCCAAGCTCTTCCGGATTGCCTACGCACTGGTCGAAAACAAAGCCGATGCCGAAGACATCCTGCAAGACGCCTACTATAAGCTATGGAGCCGGCGGGAAGAACTGGCCAATGTTCTAAATCCGGAAGCCTTCTGTGTTACGCTGGTCAAGAACCTCTGCCTCGATTATCTCCGGTCTCCCCGTGCTAACAGGCACGACGAAGACGTCGCAGAGGCCGTCACGCTCTCCACAGATTCTTCGCCGGACAAAGAGCTGGAAATGCAGGATAAAGTAGAGCATATCCGCTACCTGATCAGCCGCCTGCCGGAAAACCAACGGCAAGTTATCCGGCTAAGAGGGATAGACGATTGCTCGATGGACGAAATAGAACAGATCACCGGCCTGAACGCCGTCAACATACGGGTGCTACTCTCCCGGGCACGGAAAATAATCCGGGAACAATTTGATAAATATTATGCACATGAATATGAACGATAAAAATATAGACGAACTGATCAATAAAGCCCTCCAGGAGGAGCAGGCTTTACCGGAAGGACTTTCCCGGCGGCTGGAACAGCAGATCGACGCCTGGGCTGTCGCAGAGGAAAAGAAAACTCGTTCATTGACCCGGAGACGTTCTTTATACTGGTTAAGCGGAGTCGCTGCCGTAGCCTTGCTATGTATCGGCATCTTCCAGTATGACGCGCCGTCTCACACTCCGGACCGCCTCGCCGACACCTACACCAATCCGAAGGATGCCGCCGTCGCCGCCGAAAAAGCCTTGCTCCTGATGTCGCAGAACCTCAACAAAGGTCTTAGCCAGGTGAACAACGCAGGACAGGAAATCGATAAAGTAAACAACATATTAAACAAACATTTAAACGATTAATCTTATGAAATACAAAAATATATTCCTGATTTTGTTCCTTTGCTGCACAAGCCTGTGCTTTGCCCAGGATAGACTGTTCGAGAAATATGCCGACATGGACAACGTGACATCCGTTTTCATCTCCAAGAAAATGTTTGAAATGATGCCTAACATAGAGAGTGGCGGCCTCGACCTGATGAACCTGAAAGGGAAAATAAACAACCTCCAGATCCTCACTTCCGAAAAACGGGAAATACGGGACCAGATGCGGAAAGAATTCAGCGGCCTCATCGGCAAATCGCACGAAGAACTGATGCGTGTCAAAGACAACAACACCAAAGCGACCTTCTACATCGAGCAGAAAGGCGACCAGATAAACGAAATGATCATGCTGGCCGATACGGAATCCGAATACGTCATCATCCGCCTGACGGGAAAATTTACACTGCAAGACATACAGAACGTTGCAAACAGTTTTTCAAAAGAGAATGAAAAGAATATAAGTATCAGCTACTAATAAACGTATCCCTTCAACCATTAGCACATTATTTTTCTTCTTTTTCTTTGTTTATTGAAAACTAAGGCCTACTTTTGCCTCCATGTACACCTGCATGGCGTTGCGGGTCAATGCGTTTTATTAGATAAACGAGAAGCGTTTTTAAGATATTATCCTATCATTGAAATCTCG
Source organism: Parabacteroides sp. AF17-28 (assembly GCF_003479205.1). Lineage (NCBI taxonomy): Bacteria > Pseudomonadati > Bacteroidota > Bacteroidia > Bacteroidales > Tannerellaceae > Parabacteroides > Parabacteroides sp. AF17-28. Next base: position 26,140 of record NZ_QUGV01000037.1, read on the forward strand.
ACAATTTCAGGTTGTATGGGTAATAGACAACAAAACGCTCGCGTTCCTTTCCTTGTTATATAGGCATGCGCCAGCATGCACGCATATACAAGCAAAAAGGGCGTGGGCTGTTGTTTATATCATACAACCGGGCAGTCGAGAGCCTCAATGATAGATATATCAACAGTTCCCACGCCTCTTTTATTATGCAAAAACCATCCAGTCCGGGAATTGATGGATATCAAAAACAAAACAAACATGAGAAGGGTAAATTTACTCAAAAGAACATGTATGCTGGCTGCCTTTATGGTGCTGGCGGGTATCGGGTGGATCATGGCAGAAGCCATACCGGAACCTTTAACCATTTATGTAGATGCCGGAAGTGAAGCCGGAGATTCGGCAGACGGAACGGAAGCCTTACCGTATGCAACTCTGTCGGCGGCTATCGATGCGGCAAATGCAGATGCGGATGCAAGTGCTGTTACCATCCTGGTTGCCGAAGGAACGTACGGAAGCGCAGATGCGATTGTATCGATGGGATCATTAACAAAAGCCGGAACAACGATCCAACCCAAAGAGGGCACAACAAAACGTCCGGTTGTGTATGGTTCATTCCATTTATTGGCAAACGACTGTGCGATCAATGGCCTGGAAATCCATATTAAAGGTGGAGATGAGAGTGTTTTGACTAAAAACGCAATCGATGTTGTTGCTAAATCGGCAACTATTCGGGAAAACGAATTTGTCATGGAAGCTAACACCAGCGGGACGAAAGTTGGAAACGGTGTGAATATCTGGCCGTACGGCGATGGAGAGGTAAGTTATAATATTGCCAACAACGTTTTCCATATGTTTAATGATAGAACCGAGGGATGGAGTTCTACGGCTCTATTGGTTACGGAGGAATCATCGTTAAGCCGCTTTGGAAATGGCTTCTCAGACAAAAGCTCAACTACGGTTGTCATTCCAAACGAGATCGACCTTTGGAAAAATAACACTTTTATGAACTGCTATCTGGATTATGGACGCAGCAACTGGAATTACAGTGGTGCGACAAACGCAGCCGGAAAAGCCCCTTTGCGCCAATTCAGTTGCGTAAGCAATAATCCGGCATCGCTGCATACAGCTGTAAATTACTCGGTGGCCGGCGCTCCGATCTATGTGGCCGGCGAATTTGATTTGTCCGTAAAAGATGAAGAAGCCAACACACATTATTGGACTATTTCGACAGGCATTAAGGTGCAAGGGCTGGATGCCGACAACAAGGCCGTGTTCAACAACTGCAACCTGTTGGTCAAAGCCGAAGATGTTACGCTGGCAAACCTGAAACTGAACCAGAACAGCTACGGCTTCAAGGTATGGGAAAAGAGTGCCGTAGTTGCCATTGCCGACAAGATCACGATTGACAACTGCGACTTCACCGGTGGCGTATCGGCCAACACTTATGTTGCAAACGGCTTGATGCTGTATCCGCAAAATACATCTGTCACCTATACTATAAAGAACAACACATTTACCAATTACAATTTTACGGCAACAGATAAATCTACATCAACAGCCATAATCCTGCGCGACAACAAGCAATTGACATTGCCGGACGGAACAACAAAGACAACAGATGCGACTGTGACTTATGATGCTGCCGCAGAAAAAGCAATTGCCGAAGCAAACACGTACACTGATTGTTTCTACAGCTATCTGCACTGGACCGGCGATAAGTATGTCTACGCACAGATCGAATCGGCCGAGGGTGTTGTAGATGCATTGCCAATGGCAAAAGGTACTAAAGGCACAATCGTATCCAAGAATACGACATTGGATGCTGTTATGACTTTAGTAAATAAGAATACAGAACTTACCCTCCCTTCAGACGCCATCATGGAATTGGCAGATGCTTATCTGTACACCAATGCCACGACAGCCGGAAGTGCTTCCACGACCGACAAATTAGTTACTTATATTACCGGAACAGAACGTCCGTTTACGCTGATGTTGGGTAAAACGGCTGACACCTATTATGTATCCGTAGAAGGCGCAGGCAAGAAAGACGGTAGTTCTGCCGAAAACGCACTGCCTGCCAAGTTCCTGCAAGGGGCGATCAACGCTGCAAACAAAGAAGTGAAACTGGCTGCCGGAGAATATATCGGCAACTTCGTTATGAAAGACGGTGTTAATGTAACCGGAGCAGTGGATGGTAGCGGAAAACCGGCTTCTATCCTGAACGGCGCCGCCGAAGGACGCGTGGTTTCTTATAAGGCAGATGCTGACTACGATGGTTCTAAGTTTGAGGAATCAGGCTTGACAAATGCAACCACCTGGAGCAACCTGGTTATCACAAACGGGAAAGCCGATAATGCAGCCGGTGCAATTATTACAAAGAATGTAACATTGAAGAATTGCGAAATCAGTACAAACGTAACTACTGGCAAGGCCGGTGGCGTGATGTGCTATATGGGCGGTGTGATCGACGGATGTCTGATCCATAATAACAAGGCTGCCAGCGGTGGCGGTGTTGTCATGCACTTTATCGGTACAATCCAGAACAGTGAAGTTTATAATAATACGGTAACAGGAGATAACGCAAGTGCTCATTCAGGCGGTATCAATACCCGTACGAATATAAACGACATTAACAATGAGGCAAGCAATATGCAAATTCTGAATTGCAAGGTATATGGCAATACCGCTTACAATATTGCCGGTGTCGGCCTGAACGGTAAAGCGACAATGGTCAATACATTAGTTTATGGCAATACGGCCACCGGTACAAAAGGTGTTGCAACGGCTGAAGGCAAAGACGATACGACACAGGGTGCTGTTGAGTTTTCTGTTGCCGGAGCAAAAATGATAAACTGTACAGTTTGGGGCAATAAAGCAACTTTAGAGGGAGCCGAAGCGAATGTTTCTGCTTTCGATAACAGCCAATGCACCATTATAAACAGTGTGATGGAAACAGTAACCAATTCTACTGTAAAAGGGGGAACAATTACTTACAGCGCAAGCGCTTCTCTGGAAACAGATGCAACGACTACTCACAATGTAAAGTTAGAAGATAACCCGTTTGAAGAAGGTTCTTACGAACTGGCAGCCAAGATTGGCGAAGCTGTCAATCCATGTATCAACGGCGGTTCAAACGCTGCCTATATTGCTACTTATCCGAAGACAGACTTGGCCGGTAAAACCCGTATTCAAGGATTGGTTGAAAGTGTAGCCACTATCGACATGGGCGCTTTCGAGTTTGTAAAAGTTGTAGAACCGGTTAAAGATGCCAAAGGCTTGGAAGAAGCTGTTAAGGGTAACGAACCGGAAATCGTTTTGTCCGGTGATGTAGAACTGGGAGAAGAAACACTGACAGTTTCTGCAACAACCGTTATCAAAGCACAGGAAGAAGCAACAGAACCGGTTACAATCACAGTAAAGGAGGGCAAGACTGCATTTGCAACAGCAGAAGGAGCCGAACTAACATTGGAAAACATCCAGATTGTAGTAGAAGAAGGTGCAACAACAACTCCGAAAGCAATCGAAGTTGCAGCAAAATCAACCGTTAATCTGGAAGGTGCCTACATCGAAGGCGCAACCGTTGAAGTATCAGGCGAACTGAATCTGACAAATAGCGGATTCAAGGCTGACGCTACAACTGCGGCTCTTGATATAAAAGGAACAGGTGTTGTTGTTATCGAAGGTGCTGAATTTGTCGGCAAAGCAATCACAGCAACCAGTGGCGCAACCTTTACTTTAAGCGGCTGTAACTTTGTGAATGTATTGACAAAAGCATCGACCGCAGGAGCCCTTTCCGAAGTAATTGCAGCAGGCGAAGCTACCGCAACGATCGACCGTTGTAAGTTTGTTGGTATCGTAGGCGAAGGTGCAATCATTTCCGGTAAAAAAGTTACGGTTTCTAACTGTCTGTTCTACAACAATGGCAATATGAAGTTGATGGATATTACAACCGGTAACAGCGAAGCTGTTTCCATCATCAACAACACATTCGTGAATACAACCGATGCTGCAACAGCTATTGAAGTAATCAGCAATGCTTTAGCAACAGCTGTTATCAAGAACAATATCCTCTGGACGAATGCAGATGAAGCAATTATTGGAGATCAGGCAGCAGTCGCACATCACAACGCACTGAAAACTGCAGCAGATGCAGCAGCAATTAGCAGTGCCAGCAGTTTAGCACTTAGTAACCTCGACGATCTCAGATCCAGCCAGGCAGAAATCCCGTACCAGTTGATCGAGAAATCTTTGGTAGCCCGTGCCCTCGGTGATATCGAAGGAATAGCAGACGATGCAAAAGATATCTTAGGCGAGTCTCGTTTCACGATCGTTGGTCAGAACAAAACCGTTCACCTCGGCGCCTACGAATCCGTTTACACCCCGACAACAGGCGGTGGAAGTACAGGCGGTGGTACTGGCGACACGACTCCGGATGCAACCAGTATCAAGTTGGATAAGACAACTTTGACATTAGCACGCCTGCAATCTTACACATTGATTGCAACTGTTGAACCGGCAGCTGCCGGCGGCGTAAAATGGACAAGCACAGACCCGTCTGTTGCCACAGTCGACGCCAACGGTAAAGTAACCGCTGTCAAAGTAGGCCAAGCAACCATCATTGCCACAGCCATCAACGGCGGTCTGACTGCTCTTTGCCAGGTAACGGTTGACTTCGCAACAGGTGTTGAAGAGGCTCTTGCCGAATCGGCAATCTTCGGTCGCGAAGGCGGTATCCAAATCCAGCCGGCCACACCGGTAGAAATGATTATTGTCAACATGGCAGGTACAGTCGTTGCCCATCGCACGATCAGCCAGGCAGAAACGATCTCCGTTCCGAAAGGAATCTACATCGTTCGCCTGAGCAGTGGCGGCCATGTGTTGACACAGAAAGTAAACGTCCGATAAAGACGCGCATTTATATTAAGTAATCTTCGATTTTTCGTAGATTAAGCTTTTTAGTTAAAGTGAATGGGAAAGGGAGGCCGTGA
>NZ_QUGV01000037.1:31116-31814 GCF_003479205.1 Parabacteroides sp. AF17-28
TTCGGTCGCGAAGGCGGTATCCAAATCCAGCCGGCCACACCGGTAGAAATGATTATTGTCAACATGGCAGGTACAGTCGTTGCCCATCGCACGATCAGCCAGGCAGAAACGATCTCCGTTCCGAAAGGAATCTACATCGTTCGCCTGAGCAGTGGCGGCCATGTGTTGACACAGAAAGTAAACGTCCGATAAAGACGCGCATTTATATTAAGTAATCTTCGATTTTTCGTAGATTAAGCTTTTTAGTTAAAGTGAATGGGAAAGGGAGGCCGTGAGGTTTCCCTTTCTGTTTTCATAGGCTGATGCCGCTAAATGATGATTTATTGTGGAAAATTTGGCAAGAAGTGAAACAAATCGGCCGGGTTATCGAACAAGCAACAACCCGGCTGATTCAATTGGTTAGCATTGATAAATCACAATCCGTTAATTTCCTCTACCGACAAACCGGTACATTGCGCAATCGTTTCAATATTGATCCCCTGTTTTTTAAAATTAGCAGCAATAAGACGTTGTTCTTCGATTTTGCCTTCTGCTTTGCCTTTCTCTATTCCTTTCTCTATTCCTTTCTCCATCCCATCTTCAAAACTCGTGTCAAGGGCAGCAGAAAGGTCACGCTCGACGGAGAGGCTTAATTCATATTCCAGACGTTGGTCGGGGGTCATGCGCTCTACCTCCACGATGCTTTTCAGCTTGCGGAA
>NZ_QUGV01000038.1:0-31403 GCF_003479205.1 Parabacteroides sp. AF17-28
TCAACCTTCAGAGCGATGAAGCGTTACTTCAAGACTATTTTCTGCGCACCTCATGGCAACAAGCCACTAAAATTTCCTTGGGATATTTGGAACGCAGTCCGTCTTCGTTCGCAAATATTCGATTCTCCGGGAGTTAAGGTTTATCACTTTGCTGTTGTTTCCGGTCTTCAGCAATCAAATTGTATGCTTTTCGATATGGGCTCGGCACCTCATTTTCTCTGTTGTCATGCGAATGGGCTAAAATCGTGAAAAGAGTCAATCCAAAACCGATCAAGATTTCGGACGAAAGAGAAAAATAGCCGAAACAGGGGGTTATTGTCTATTTTGTTATTTTCAGGAGGCTTAAAACTAAGAAAAAGTGAACCAGTAAATAATGAATCAATAGGATAAACCCGCCAGGACACAGACGCTATAACAAACAAATCATCCCACCTTCCGGTTGGATGATCAATTGGATTGTTCCATCGGCTTTAACGGATGTCTCGGTCATGCGCGGATTGCGCTTCTTGTCATCATCATACACCGTAACTTTCTTTCCGGCAAACATAGGGAGAGTTATTTTCAGCTTCAGCGGTTCTTTACCGGCGTTGATACCTGCCACATACCATTTGTCGGCATGACGGCGGGCCAAAACACAATACTTACCGGGATAACCGTCAATAAAACGAATCTCATCCCAAGTAGTCGGCACCTGCTTCATAAAATCGATTTCAAAAGCCGGAACATCCGTCAGGTTATTAGGGGCAAGCGCAAAATTCTGGATCGGATTCTGAAATAAGACGGCTGTCGCCAACTGGAAAACATCGGTCGTTTTACGAATCGTACCGCCATCGTTCGTCCGGTTCAGACGCTTATTCAGCAAAACGCCTCCAAACTCCATGCAACCGATCGTATTCCTGATAAACGGATGCAGACAGGCATTAAAAGCCTCATTATCATCATAATGCTGGTTGAATATCAGATTCTCGGAAGCCAGGACAGCCTCGCTCCCGACATAGTTCGGATACATGCGTTCCCAACCGCGCGGAATTGTGCAGCCATGGAAAATGACCATCAACCCGTTATCGTCGGCATCGCTCAGGATCGCTTCATAAAGACGCATCGTTTCCTGTTTGTCACCACCGAAGAAATCAACTTTGATGCCTTTCACTCCTAAGCTGCGAAGCCATTTCATCTCCCGCTTGCGTATAATAGGGTTATCCATACAGTTGACCGGCCCCTGTTCGATATCATTCCAATAACCGCTGGAACTATACCACAGGAACACATCCACATGTTTGCGGTGCGCATAGTCGACAAGCGATTTCATCCGGTCGCGACCGATATTCGTATCCCACCAGTTATCGATCAATACATATTCATAACCCATCGCTGCTGCAAAGTCTACATATTTCACCTGGTCGTCATAATTAATACTCCCGTCCTGCCAGAGAATCCAGCTCCAGGTTCCACGTCCGAAGCGATAATCATGCTCTGTTTCATATAAAGGAACTACGACATCCCAGGGAATAGTCGTTTCGACGATCGGTTTCAATGTTTCGCCGACTGTAAGCGTGCGCCACGGTGTACTGCCTGGTAGAGACAAACCGGGAGCGGCAGAACCGTTTCCATTATTTTCCTCCGGCATCGGAAATGCAATCGTGTACAGACCATCCGCTGTAGCATCACTCAAATGGGAAGCGCAATAACGGCTGTCGACACCCGTTTCACTGACAAGAACCCAGCCATCACCACCCACACGAAACAGGCAAGGAAATGTGTAACCATGCCCATACTGCGAACGTTCGTCCATCGGAGCATCAGCCTTGTATTCTTCCTCATAACTGGGCTTTGTCCGCTTCCAGCCGATCATGGCATCACTTTGCGGACACAGGAATGTAGTCGTGTAAGAAGGAAAATCGAATCCCGTCATTTCCTTCTCAATCATACAACTGCCGGTTTCCCCGTATCGCGGCATCACATAACGGAACGCGACATCGTTATTGCTGACACGGAAAACAACCTCGATTTTCTGCTGATCCGAATTGGCAAACGTACAGGTCAACTCGTTCGCCTGGTAATGAATACTCGATTGTTTGATGCGATCCTGCGTATAAGTCTTGTCTATCCTCCCGGCCTTATGCTCCACATAGGTCATGTTCTTGCTGAAATCACCGACATTCGAGACAAGTCCCAAAGGTGAATTTTCAAGTATTGTTTTCTCCTTATAGCTAACCCGGTAAACAGGTTTGCCATCTTTTAAAGAAACCTGAACTTCCAGGTTTTGATCCGGACCTGCCACCGACAGTTCCTGTGCTGATAGCACGGAAACAGTCAGTGACAGTAGCAATGTTATTAAATCAGCTCTCATCTTTTCCGTCTTTAACATCTTCTATTCTTACAGCTTAAAACGATAAACTGAGAAACTGAGCGGACTCAATGTCACTTCTGCCTCCGGCGCTTCGATCTCGATATCGGATATGATAGGAATGATGCCGGAAGGATTACATAATGTATTCTTTGCTTCCAGATCCGAAGAATGAAGCAAAGTGAGCGTTCCTTTATGTTTGCCGGCGGAAAGGCCGTTTATATTCAGTTTCACTTTTTTATGCCGGATTCCGGTATTGGCAATCTTGATAATCAGCTCATTTGTCTTTTTGTCGACAGCGGCAGTGGCATAAAGATCGTTTTGTCCCGTTACAGGCTCATTCTGCATCGTTAACGGCAGTACATTCGTGCCGGCATTGTGGCCGTATAACTGCTGTACATAATAGTTAGGAGTTTTCACCAACGACAGATTGTCGAACCAGATCAGATCCGGACGCCATTGCCAGGCATCGACATGGGCAAAAAGCGGGGCGTATGTACATAAATGTACGACATCCGCATTTCGTTCGAGCCCCGTCATAAAGGCGGCTTCACAAAGGGCTGTCAGGAAGCTGTTCTCACGATTGGGAGCATGACAAGCGTATTCTCCGGCAAACACTTTCGGGCCCTGCCGGTCATACGAATCATAGCGTTTGGCTCCGTTCAGGAACCATTCGGGAGAACGATAGAAATGTTCGTCCACCAAATCGACCTTCAGCCGTTTCATCTCCGGCCAGAGGTAATCGAAGTCTTCTCCTTCCGACTGCGGACCGGAACTCCCGACAATCTGTATTTCCGGATATTTGGCACGGATGGCTTTTACAAACGGCTCAAGACGTTCCGTATAAAGCGATCCCCATTGTTCGTTACCGATCGCAAGAAGTTTCAGGTTGAACGGGGCCGGATGTCCCATATCGGCACGGATCTTTCCCCATTTGCTGGTAACCGGGCCATTGGCAAACTCGATCAGGTCGAGTGCGTCGTCAATATAGGGCTGTAGCTTATCCACCGGACAGTTCTCATTCGGATCATGATTTTCATACTGACAGGAAAGACCGCAGTTCAATACGGGAAGCGGTTCGGCTCCTATATCTTCGCTCAACTGGAAATATTCGAAGAAGCCTAAACCGTAAGACTGGTAATAGTCGGGAAACTTCTTATGGGCAAATGTATAATTCCAGCGGTTGATGTTGATCGGACGGTTTTCAACCGGGCCGATCGTGTTCTTCCACTGATAGCGGGTTGCCTTGTCGGTCCCTTCCACAATACAACCGCCCGGAAAACGGAAAACACCCGGTTTCAAATCTTTCAACGCCTGCGCCAGATCGGCACGCATCCCGTTCGGACGATTGTTGAATGTCTTTTGCGGGAACAAAGAAATATGCTCCAGGTCGACCGTTCCTTTTGTAGCCATCGTAATACGCAGGCGGGAATGAGCCTCTGTTGCTCCCGGGGTCAGGACTACCGTATATTTTTTCCATTCCTTACCGCTAACCTCAATTACCTTTTCTTCATACAGGTCGTTTTGACTGTTCACCAGATTAATACGCAGTTTGACAGGCGCACCGGACTGAACACGGGCATACAAAGAAAAATCATACTTTTCCCCATCCCGGATACCGATACCTTTAAAACCTTCGTTATCCAAGCCCGTGCCGGTCAGTTCTTTTTCATAAGAAAGACGGACATAATGCGGGTTACGGTCGAAACAGGGATTTTTAGTCTGCACTGTCACATTCCCAAAAGGAGTCCAGCCACCAAAAGGATTATCGAACTCAAAAGAACGGTTCTTGATAAGCTCGGCGTACAAGCCTCCGTCTGCACCAAAATTGATGTCTTCAAAAAAGATACCGTACATGGTCGATTGGATAGGTGCACCCGGCCTCTGTACATCTATCTTAAACTCATTACTTTGTGCCATTAAACCGACAGCTCCCATACTAAATAGACACAGGGCAATGGCTTTTCTCATACTTTTTGTCATAGATATGTGTTTTTCCGTGAATATAAAGATTATTTAGTTGCAAATGTACACTAATTGTTTTGATTCAAAGGTGAGAAATCACTCATTTTAGTAGACAAAAAGCCCTTTTATGCTATAAAACATCTTTAAAGTAGTGCATGAATACAAAGAAGAGAGTAATTTTACACACAATTTTGAAACATTATTTACATGAAGAACGAAAGCACGCTGTCTGGCTTAACTGTGGCTAACTTCAGCAAGCAATTAGACGGCAAGGAGACGATGCTATGCATCCTTACAAATAACAAAGGAGCAGAACTTACCATTACCAACTACGGTGCAAAAATTGTATCGCTTATGGTACCGGATCGGTCCGGAAAGTTAACCGATGTAGTAACAGGACACAATTCTATAGACGAATACCTGGTTTCCGAAGAAGCCTATTTCGGAGCAATCTGCGGACGATATGGAAACCGTATTGCAGGCGGAAAATTCACATTGGATGGTGTTGTGTACGATAAACTGGCTATCAACAACGGGCCTAACAGTCTGCACGGCGGTTTGAAAGGATTCAACTCCGTTGTCTGGGATCTGAACAAGATCGACAACCAGACGGTAGAGCTGAAATACACTTCCGCCGACGGTGAAGAAGGCTTCCCCGGAAAGCTCGATACGACTGTGACTTACCACCTCTCCGATGACAACGAAGTCGTGATCATGTATCATGCCGTAACGGACAAGCCGACTGTGCTCAACCTGACGAACCACTCCTATTTCAACCTCTCAGGCCAGGGCGATCCTTCCGTTTACGACCATAAACTGACGATCAACGCAGATTATTACCTGCCGACAGACGATACGGCCATCCCTTATGGTCCGAAAGAAAAGGTGGAAGGCACTCCGATGGACTTCCGCACTCCGCACGAAGTAGGCGAACGCATCGACGAAGATTTCGAAGCGCTGAATTTCGGAAAAGGATATGACCATACATATATATTAAATAAAACAGAAGAAAACGAACTGTCGTTCTGTGCCCGTTGCGTGTCGCCTAAAACCGGTATCGTAATGGAATGCTACACCACACAACCGGGCGTGCAACTATATACAGGTAACTGGATGACCGGCAATTTCGTTGGGAAGAACGGACAGCGCTATCCGGCCCGCGCCGCTCTCTGCCTGGAAACACAACATTATCCTGACAGTCCGAATAAGCCGGAATATCCGTCCACCGTATTGCGCCCGGGCGAAGTATTCCAGAGCAAGACTATCTATAAATTCACGATTGAATAAATAGAATCCAACAGACCTAAATATTAATAATCTAAATATCTAAAAAGAAATGGAGTCAACTAAACAGAAAAGTTATGTATTACCAATAGCGATGATGTTCGCATTGTTCGCTATGATCTCTTTCGTTACGGGTTTGCCTCAACCTTTCGGGGCAATTGTGCAAAACGAATTCGGAGCATCCAACTTCGAAGCCACGTTAGGTTTCTTTGCAAACTTTATAGCCTATGCCTTTATGGGAATCCCCGCAGGTATGCTTTTGCAAAAAATCGGTTATAAAAAGACAGCGTTAATCGCAATTGTCGTTGGTTTTGTCGGTGTAGGTATCCAGGTACTTTCCTCTAAAATGGGATTTGCCACTTACGTTGCCGGTGCTTTCGTTTCAGGTTTCTCTATGTGTATGTTGAATACAGTAGTAAACCCGATGTTGAACACGCTCGGTGGTGGCGGCAAGAAGGGTAACCAGTTAATCCAGATGGGTGGTTCATTGAACTCGGTATCAGCAACTATCGTTCCGGTTTTGGTCGGTTATCTGATGGGTACCGTTGTTGAAGAACGCACAATTGAAAAAGCATTACCCGCTCTGTACATCGCAATGGCTATCTTTGCCATAGCATTCCTGGTTTTGTTCTTCATGAGCATTCCGGAACCAAGTTTGGCTAAAGCTAAAAATGTAAAGAACGAACACAGCCCGTTGTCCTTCCGTCATTTCAAATTCGGTGCAATCGCAATCTTTGTGTATGTAGGTATCGAAGTTGGTATTCCTCATTTCGCAGGTTTGTTTATGATGACACCGGAAGCAGGCGGCGGTTTGGCAATCGACTCTACAATCGCAGGTTCAGTAGTAGGAACATATTGGTTCCTGATGCTGATCGGACGTTTGGTCGGAGCATCTCTGGGTGGTAAGTTTACAAGTAAAGCGATGCTTACGCTTGCATCAAGTGTCGGTATCCTGTTCATCATCCTTGCATTTGTCTGCCCGATCACAACTTTGGTAAGTATGCCGGTATTCAAGAGCGATATTTCTTTCGGTACGGCACAAGTTCCTATCAGCATCATGTTTATGGCGCTTTGCGGTCTTTGTACTTCCATCATGTGGGGTGGTATCTTCAACTTGGCTGTAGAAGGTTTAGGTAAATATACGGAAGCGGCTTCCGGTATCTTTATGGTATTGGTTTGCGGTGGTGGTATTTTGCCTCTGATCCAGGGCCAGATTGCCGACATGTCCGGATTCATGACCAGCTACGCTGTCATCCTCATCGCTTTGGCTTACTTGTTGTTCTATGCATTAGTCGGTTGCAAGAATGTAAACAAGGACATTCCTGTTGAATAAAAAATAAGTGTAACTATATGATTGAAGAAATTATCTAACTATATTTGTAGTCGGATAATTTCTTCAATTGTTTAATAACCTAATTAAAAAACAAATCTATCATGAGACAAAAAATCAGAAATAAATTTCAGGAGTTATTCTCTGTAGAAGGTAGCGTATATGCATCTCCGGGTCGTATCAATTTGATCGGTGAACATACCGACTATAATGGCGGTTTCGTATTCCCGGGTGCAATCGACAAAGGCATGATTGCTGAAATCAAGCCGAACGGAACAGGTAAAGTCCGTGCTTTCTCTGTAGACCTGAATGATTACGCCGAATTTGGTCTGAACGAAGAAGACGCACCAAAAGCAAGCTGGGCAAGATACATCTTCGGTGTTTGCCGCGAAATTATTAAACGTGGCGGACAGATCCAGGGATTCGACACCGTATTTGCAGGTGATGTTCCTCTGGGTGCAGGCATGTCCTCTTCCGCTGCATTGGAAAGCACATACGCATTTGCGTTGAACGACCTGTTCTCCCTGAACATCGACAAATTTGAATTAGCTAAGATCGGCCAGTCCACCGAACATAATTATTGCGGTGTAAACTGCGGTATCATGGACCAGTTCGCTTCCGTATTCGGTAAAGAAGGAAGCCTGATCCGCCTGGATTGCCGTTCACTCGAATATAAATATTTCCCGTTCCACCCGGTTGGTTACAAGTTGGTATTGCTGGATTCTGTAGTAAAACACGAACTGGCTTCTTCTGCTTACAACAAACGCCGTCAGTCTTGCGAAAACGCTGCTGCAGCCATCCGTCGCAATCATCCGGAAGTTGAATTCCTGCGTGATGCAACAATGGATATGCTGAACGAAGTGAAAGGTGACATCAGTGCAGAAGACTATATGCGTGCAGAATACGTAATCGAAGAAGTACAACGCGTACTCGACGTTTGCGAAGCACTGGAAAAAGACGATTACGAAACCGTAGGCCAGAAGATGTTCGAAACACATCACGGCATGAGCAAACTCTACGAAGTCAGCTGCGAAGAACTGGATTTCCTGAACGATGTAGCTAAGAAATGCGGTGTAACCGGTTCACGCGTAATGGGCGGTGGTTTCGGAGGTTGTACGATTAACTTGGTGAAAGAAGAGAAATACGATGCATTCGTGAAAGAAGCATTCGAATCTTACACAGCCAAGTTTGGTCACGAGCCGAAATTGTACAACGTAGTTATCAGCGACGGCGCACGCAAACTCGCATAAACATAATTAATTATAATTCCATAAAATCATGACAGCCGCTTTTTATCAGGAGGAAACCAAATTTTACGTTTCTGTAGACTGTATCATCTTAGGATTCAACCAGGGTGAACTTAATGTATTACTTTATAAACGGAAGTTTGAACCAATGTTAGGACAATGGTCCCTGATGGGCGGTTTTATCAAAGCCGGTGAGAGTATTGAAGAAGCTGCATCACGCGTGCTTACCGATTGTACCGGAATCGATAACCTATTTATGGAACAGGTAGGTGCTTACGGAGATGTTACCCGCGATCTTGGAGAGCGGGTGATCTCCGTAGCATACTATTCACTGGTAAACATGAATGACTTCAGTGCCGAAACACTGGAAGAGCACAATGCCGTATGGACAAAGATCAGCGAAGTGCCGCAACTTATATTCGACCATAACCGGATGATCACTGACACGCTGGCACGCCTGCGCAGAAAAGCAGCTACCCGTCCGGTCGGTTTCAATCTGCTTCCCGAAAAATTCACTTTGCCTCAATTGCAAAGCCTGTATGAAGCAATCTACCAGACTCAACTGGATAAACGTAACTTCCGCAAAAAACTCAATGCGATGGATATCCTGGAAAAACTGGACGAGAAAGACAAGAAAGGTTCCAAAAGAGGAGCATTCTATTATATGTTCAACAAAGAAAAATACGATCGTTTGCTGGAACAGGGTTTCTACTTCTCGTTATAAAAAAGAGCCATCCGAATGCAATTTCGGCTCCATGCCCATGGAATTGGAATTTCTTGGGCATGAAACTAAAATTCCATGCCCGGGGAAGAAAAAGCAAAATAAAGGTAGCTATGTTGTAGAACATAGCTTTTTTTGTGCACTCACTTTACAAAAGTGTTACTTTTACACCCGACACATACAAACCACAATAAAGAAGTAAACAAGTATGGTTAAAGAGTTAAAAGAACAGGTTTTCGAAGCCAATCTGGACCTGGTAAAACATGGGTTGGTCCTATTCACCTGGGGCAATGTCAGTGCCATAGACCGGGAAAAGGGCCTGATTGTAATCAAACCATCCGGAGTTTCTTACGAGACAATGAAAGCCAGCGACATGGTGGTTCTCGATCTGGACGGAAATATAATGGAAGGCAAACTAAAGCCGTCGTCAGACACTCCTACCCATTTGGTTTTATACAAAGCATTCCCGGAAATCGGAGGAATCGTACACACCCACTCCACCTATGCGACATCGTGGGCACAGGCCGGATGCGACATACCGAACATCGGTACGACGCACGCCGATTATTTCAGTGACGCCATTCCCTGTACCCGCCAGATGACGAAAGAGGAAGTGGAAGGCGATTATGAAAAGGAAACCGGCAACGTGATTGTCGAACGTTTTAAAGAGCTGAACCCGGTGCATATTCCGGGAGTATTGGTCGGAAATCACGGCCCGTTCTCATGGGGAAAGGATGCAGCCGAAGCCGTCTACAACGCAGTTGTGATGGAACAGGTTGCCAAGATGGCTTACATCTCTTACGGAATCAACCCGCAACTTACGATGAACAAACATCTTATCACGAAACATTTCGAGCGCAAACACGGCCCGAATGCTTACTACGGACAAAAATAGAAATAAACATATAACAATTAAATCAATAGACCATGACAAATTTTAAAGATCTTGAAGTATGGTTCGTAACAGGAGCACAGCTGCTGTACGGAGGCGACGCGGTAATCCAGGTGGATGCCCATTCCAATGAAATGGTAAAAGGATTGAACGAATCCGGAAACCTGCCGGTCAAAGTGGTGTATAAAGGAACTGTGAACTCGGCTAAAGAAGTGACAGCAGCATTCAAGGCAGCCAACAACGATGACAAATGTATCGGCGTCATTACCTGGATGCACACCTTCTCTCCTGCCAAAATGTGGATACACGGCCTTCAGGAATTGAAAAAACCGTTACTTCATTTCCATACTCAGTTTAACAAAGAGATTCCCTGGGAAACAATGGATATGGACTTCATGAACCTGAATCAGTCCGCCCACGGAGACCGCGAGTTCGGCCACATGGTAAGCCGTATGCGCAAGAACCGTAAAGTAGTGGTCGGACACTGGCAAGATCCGAAAGCACAGGCTAAGATCGCAATCTGGATGCGCGTAGCTGCGGCTTGGGCGGACGCACAGGATATGCTGATCATCCGTTTCGGCGACCAGATGAATAATGTAGCCGTTACGGATGGCGACAAGGTGGAAGCCGAGCTGAAACTGGGTTATCATGTAGACTACTGTCCGGTTAACGACCTGATGGAATACTATAATTCTGTAGAAGACAAAGACACACTGGAACTTGTCGGCAAGTATTTTGCAGAATACGACCATGCCCCCGAACTGGAAGACAAAAGTACGGAAGCATATGCCAAGGTATGGAACTCCGCTAAAGCAGAAATAGCAATCCGCCGTATCCTGAAAGACAAGGGAGCGAAAGCCTTTACCACAAACTTCGACGACCTGGGCAACTTCGACCAGATCCCCGGACTGGCATCTCAACGCCTGATGACGGAAGGATACGGTTTCGGTGCGGAAGGCGACTGGAAAACGGCTGCTTTATACCGTACGATGTGGTACATGAGCCAGGGAATGCCGAAAGGTTGTTCTTTCCTCGAAGACTACACGCTGAACTTCGACGGAGAACGGAGCGCAATCCTGCAAGCGCATATGCTGGAAGTTTGTCCGCTGATAGCCGAACACAAGCCAAAACTGGAAGTACACCGCCTGAGCATCGGCATAGACAGTGAAACGGCGCGTCTCGTATTCACCAGCAAACCGGGTGAAGGCGTTGCCGCGACAATCGTCGATATGGGCAACCGCTTCCGCCTTATTGTAAACAAAGTAGACTGCATCAAGAGCAAACCGCTGCCCAACCTTCCTGTTGCCAGCGCACTGTGGATTCCGCAGCCGAATCTCGAGATCGGCGCTGCAGCCTGGATTCTGGCCGGAGGTACGCACCATACGAGCTTCTCCTACGACCTGACGGTAGAATATATGGAAGATTATGCCGATATCGCTGGCATCGAACTGGTGGTTATCGACAAGGATACGACAATCTCCAGCTTCAAGAAGGAATTGCAATACAATGACCTCTATTATATGTTGAACCGTGCATTACAGGCATAAGCTATGGCAAACGAACAATATGTTATAGGTCTTGACTACGGTAGCGACTCCTGTCGCGCCGTAGTCGTGAATGCAGCCACAGGCGAAGAAATCGCTTCGGCTGTCAAGTATTATCCTCGCTGGATGGAAGGGAAATACTGTGACCCAGCAAAAAACCGCTATCGCCAACATCCGCTGGATTATATCGAAGGGCTGGAGGCGACAGTCAAAGAATCGCTGGCACAATGTCCTGCCGGAACAGCCGCAAAAGTGGTTGGCATCGCTTTCGATACGACCGGAAGTACTCCTGTCCTGACAGACAAAAACGGTACTCCCCTCGCCCTGCTGCCGGAATATGCAGAGAACCCGAATGCGATGTTCGTGCTCTGGAAGGACCATACCGCTATCCGGGAAGCTGCCGAGATCAACGAACTGGCTAAACGTTGGGGCATTGACTACACGGCATATGAAGGCGGCATCTATTCCTCCGAATGGGTATGGGCCAAGATGGCGCATGTGCTTCGCACAGACGACAGTCTCTGCAAGGACGCATACGCCTGGATCGAACATTGCGACTGGCTGCCCGCCCTTATCACCGGTAAGACAAAACCGGAAGATGTGTACCGCAGTCGTTGTGCCGCTGGACATAAAGCCATGTGGCTGGAGAAATGGGGGGGACTGCCTACGGAAGAATTCCTGACAGCCCTCGAACCTAAACTGGCAGGCTTCCGCAGCCATCTGTTCGAAAAGACATATACCAGCGACACGCAGGTAGGAACTTTAACGCCGGAATGGGCGGAACGTCTCGGACTGACAACCAACGTTGCCGTTTCCGTCGGCGCATTCGACTGCCACATGGGAGCTGTTGGTGCGGAAATTACGCCCCGGACCTTCGTCCGTGTGATCGGCACATCGACCTGCGATATCATGGTTTCTTCTTACGAAGAGATGGGAGACAAACTGGTTCCCGGCATCTGCGGACAGGTAGACGGTTCCGTTATTCCCGGCATGGTAGGACTGGAAGCCGGGCAATCCGGTTTCGGAGATATCTACGCCTGGTTCAAACGTGTACTGGCATGGCCGCTCGAAAACATATTAGCCAAGAGCACGTTGATCGACGAAGAGACAAAAGCCAGGCTGATCGCGGAGACAGCAGACAAGATCATCCCGCTCCTGTCCGAAGAGGCAGCCAAGGTTCCGGTTAGCGAAAGCACGATCCTGGCGGTAGACTGGATGAACGGACGCCGCACGCCCGACGCCAGTCAACTGGTAAAAGGAACGATCACCGGTCTCAACCTTGCAAGCTCCGCCCCGCTTATCTTCCGTGCACTGGTGGAAGCGACGGCATTCGGATCGAAAGCCATTGTAGACCGTTTCCTCGAGAACGGCATCAAGATCGAGAGTGTGATCGGCATCGGTGGCATCTCGCTGAAATCCCCGTTTGTGATGCAGACATTGGCCGACGTATTGGATATGCCGATCAAAGTGGCAAAAGCCGAACAGGCATGCGCCTTCGGTGCTTCCATGTTCGCCGCCGTAGCAGCCGGTATATATGCCAAAATCGAAGATGCCCAGCAAGCTATGGGACAAGGTTTTGCAAAAGAATACCAGCCAAATCACGAAAATCATCTGACGTATCTTGCTCTTTATGAGAAATATCGGAAATTAGGAAACTTTACGGAAAATGAATTGTTTCAAGGATAGGATGGTCAATACGAAGAGATTGCCTATCTTTGCACAAAAAATATAATAATTCATACAATGAACGATATTAAATTAATGAACAAAGCAGCAGACAACATCCGTATTCTGGCTGCGTCTATGGTTGAAAAGGCTAAATCCGGTCATCCCGGCGGAGCAATGGGTGGTGCAGACTTCATAAACGTACTGTTTTCGGAGTTTCTTGTATACGATCCCAAGAACCCCACATGGGAAGGCAGAGACCGCTACTTCCAGGACCCGGGCCACATGTCGCCTATGCTTTATTCAGTACTCGCCCTCACAGGTAAATTCACTATCGACGAACTGAAACAGTTCCGCCAGTGGGGTAGCGTAACTCCGGGCCATCCCGAAGTCAACGTGATGCGTGGTATAGAAAACACATCCGGTCCGCTGGGACAAGGCCATACCTACGCCGTAGGTGCCGCTATTGCCGCCAAGTTCCTGAAAGCACGCCTGGGTGACGTTATGAATCAGACGATTTACACATATATTTCTGACGGAGGTATCCAGGAAGAAATCTCACAGGGAGCCGGACGTATTGCCGGTACGCTGGGACTGGATAACCTGATTATGTTCTACGATGCCAACAACATCCAGCTTTCTACAACCGTAGAGGAAGTGACTGCCGAAAACGTAGCCATGAAATACGAAGCATGGGGTTGGAAAGTCATTACGATAAACGGAAACGACGTTGCGGAAATCCGCCGGGCACTGACCGAAGCGAAAGCCGAAACGTCCCGCCCAACCCTGATCATCGGTAATACGATCATGGGCAAAGGTGCCGTAGGTCCGGACAACAGCAATTACGAAAATAAGGTTTCCACACACGGACAACCCCTTTCCGCTGCCGGAGTATCGATCGCAGACACAATCAAGAACCTGGGAGGAAACCCGGACGAACCGTTCCAAATCTTCCCCGAAGTTACAGAACTGTATGCTAAACGGACTAAAGAACTGGAAGCAATCGTAGCCGAACGCTATGCTGCAAAAGCAGAATGGGCAAAGGCAAACCCGGAGCTGGCTGCCAAGATGGAACAATGGTTTTCAGGCAAAGCGCCCGTTATCGACTGGAAAGCTATCGAACAGAAGCCGAACCAGGCTACCCGCGCCGCCTCTGCCACAGTCTTAGGCGTATTGGCAACCCAGGTTGAAAATATGATCGTTTCTTCCGCTGACCTTTCCAACTCGGACAAGACAGACGGCTTCCTGAAAAAAACACATTCATTCGTGAAAGGCGATTTCAGCGGAGCATTTTTCCAGGCTGGCGTAGCCGAACTGACGATGGCTTGCGTATGTATCGGTATGTCACTGCACGGAGGTGTTATCGTTGCTTGCGGTACCTTCTTCGTATTCTCCGACTACATGAAACCCGCTGTCCGTATGGCTGCCTTGATGGAACAGCCGGTTAAGTTCATCTGGTCGCACGACGCCTTCCGCGTTGGTGAAGACGGACCGACCCACGAACCGGTTGAACAGGAAGCACAAATCCGTCTGATGGAAAAACTGAAGAACCACAAGGGACATAACTCCATGTTGGTACTTCGTCCGGCAGACGTGACCGAAACGACGATTGCATGGAAGATGGCGATGGAAAACACAGCCACTCCTACCGCATTAATTCTTTCCCGTCAGAACATCACTGACCTGCCCGCAAAAGGAAACCGCTATGAGGAAGCTTTGCAGGCAGAAAAGGGAGCTTACATTGTAGAAGGCGACGAGAATCCCGATGTAATCATGGTTGCTTCCGGCTCGGAAGTATCCACACTGGAGGAAGGAGCAGCACTGCTTCGTGCCGACGGCATCAAGGTTCGCATCGTATCTGTTCCGTCTGAAGGATTGTTCCGCAGCCAGAGCAAAGAATACCAGGAATCTGTCATCCCGGCAGGAAGCAAGGTATTCGGACTCACAGCCGGCCTGCCTGTCAACCTCGAAGGATTGGTTGGCGCCAACGGTAAAGTCTGGGGACTCGAATCATTCGGCTTCTCCGCTCCTTACAAGGTGCTGGATGAAAAGCTCGGCTTCACAGGACAGAATGTCTACAATCAGGTAAAAGAATTATTAGCATAAGAAACACATAAAGAGAGGTGTTGCAGAGGCGACACCTCTCCCTCTAACAGATAAATATGAAAACACTCGGTTTATGTTGTGACCACGCAGGGTACGAATTGAAAGAATACGTAAAACAAATACTCGACTCGAAAGGGTTAGCTTATAAAGATTTCGGAACCTGTTCGACAGAAAGTTGTGATTATCCCGATTTCGCCCATCCGCTCGCTAAAGCGGTAGAAGCCGGCGAAGTATATCCCGGAATAGCAATCTGCGGAACCGGAAACGGAATAGCCATGACACTCAATAAACACCAGGGAATACGGGCAGCTCTATGCTGGATGGAAGAAATAGCACGTCTCGCACGCGAGCATAACGATGCAAACATACTTGTCATGCCCGGCAGATTTATCAGTCAAGAGGAAGCCACTCGCACGGTCGAAGCCTTCCTGAACACCTCGTTTGAAGGCGGTCGGCATCAACGCAGGATTGACAAAATCCCCTTGTAGCATTCAAGGGGGATATCATGTAAAACACTATTATGGCAACATTAGACTTCATTGTAATAGGGCTGTTCGCAATAGCTCTAATCGGGATTATTATATGGGTAACTAAACAAAAACAAAACAATTCCGCCGACTATTTCCTCGGCGGCCGCGATGCAAGCTGGATCGCTATCGGTGCATCTATCTTCGCATCCAACATCGGTTCCGAACACCTGATCGGACTGGCCGGAGCAGGAGCATCCAGCGGTATGGCAATGGCACACTGGGAAATACAGGGATGGATGATCCTGATATTAGGCTGGGTATTCGTTCCTTTCTATACACGCAGCATGGTGTACACAATGCCGGAATTTCTGGAAAGGCGGTACAACCCGCAATCCCGCACAATCCTTTCCGTCATCTCCCTTATCAGTTATGTATTGACAAAAGTCGCCGTTACGGTGTATGCCGGCGGATTGGTATTCCAACAAGTATTCGGTATTAAGGAAATCTGGGGCATCGATTTCTTCTGGATTGCAGCCATCGGTCTGGTACTGCTGACTGCCCTCTACACGATTGTCGGCGGTATGAAATCCGTCCTTTACACCTCCGTCCTTCAAACTCCTATCCTTCTGCTGGGTTCCCTGATCATCCTCGTACTCGGTTTCAAGGCATTAGGCGGATGGAACGAAATGATAGCGGCCTGCAAATCCGTCGTTGTCAATGATTACGGCGATACGATGACGCAATTGATCCGCGATAACCGCGACCCGCAATATCCCTGGCTCGGCGCCCTGATCGGTTCTTCTATCATCGGCTTCTGGTATTGGTGTACGGACCAGTATATCGTGCAGCGTGTTCTTTCCGGCAAAGACATGAAACAGGCCCGGCGCGGAGCGATCTTCGGCGCTTACCTGAAGCTGCTTCCCGTTTTCCTGTTCCTGATCCCCGGCATGATTGCATTCGCACTGAGCAAGAACGGAATCGTTATCAATGGTGAAGTGTTTACACTCTCCATTCCCGATGCAGCCTTCCCTACCCTTGTTGCCAAACTGCTGCCGGCCGGTGTAAAAGGACTTGTCGTATGCGGTATCCTAGCAGCCTTGATGAGCTCGCTGGCTTCCCTGTTCAACTCATCGGCAATGTTGTTTACAATAGACTTCTATAAACGCTTCAAACCGGAAACACCGGAAAAGAAGCTGGTCGTGATCGGACAGATGGCTACAGTTGTAATTGTAATCCTCGGTATTCTCTGGATTCCTATCATGCGTAGCGTTGGCGACGTACTCTATAATTACCTGCAAGATGTGCAATCCGTCCTTTCGCCGGGTATTGCCGCCGCCTTCCTTTTAGGTATATGCTGGAAACGAACTTCCGCACAAGGCGGTATGTGGGGTATGCTGGCCGGTATCATGATCGGTATCACCCGCCTGAGTGCAAAAGTATATTATAGCAATATCGCAGATGCATCCGACAATCTGTTCAAGGCACTGTTCTACGATATGAACTGGCTCTTCTTCTGCGGATGGATGTTCCTGTTCTGCATTATCCTGACAATCGTCGTCAGCCTCTGTACGAAGGCTCCCGAACCCGGAAAGATACAAGGTCTGGTCTTCGGCACCTCAACACCAGCCGAACGGGCGGCAACACGTGCCAGCTGGAACCATTGGGATGTGATCCACTCTGTCATCATCCTGGGTATTACGGCTGCTTTCTATTGGTATTTCTGGTAAACAAAGGGATGTGTCAAAACACCCTTGTCCCCGCGCTTGACGGCTATGGCGTCAAGCGCGGGAACAGGACAGTTTTGACACACCCCCTTGTACGCAAAACTTTACGCCTTCCTCCTATCCTCTCCTAAATTTGTACCAATTGAAGTAAAGTTTTTGTCACTATACAGCAAACAGTTCCTCCCTATGAAACTTTAGTTCCATGCCGATGAAACTTTAGTTTCACACCGAGAAAAAGGTGAAACTATTTAACATATTTAAAGAGGAGTCACTATCTATTCGAAAAAAGCTGCTTTTTTCCTGGTTTTGGAACTTATTCAAATAATTCATAATATATTTGTGAACTTAATTTTTTAGACAAATGAAATTACGAATTGCTATCCTTTCGCTCGCAATCCTTTCGAGCGGAAATTCCTTGTTCGCCCAAACAGACAAGCAAGAGAAAAAGGCAAAGGCCTACATGGTTGCCGATGCCCACTTAGACACCCAATGGAATTGGGATGTCCAGACTACAATCAAAGAGTACGTATGGAATACGCTTAACCAGAATTTGTTCCTGCTGAAACGTTATCCCAACTATGTGTTCAACTTCGAGGGAGGAGTAAAATATGCCTGGATGAAGGAATATTATCCTACCCAGTATGAGGAGTTAAAGGAATACGTAAAGAACGGCCGCTGGCATATCTCCGGCAGCAGCTGGGATGCGACCGATGCCCTGATTCCTTCTCCCGAATCGTTCATCCGTAATATTACGCTCGGACAGGAATACTATCGTAAAGAGTTCGGCGTGGAAAGTACGGACATATTCCTGCCGGACTGTTTCGGCTTCGGATGGACTTTGCCGACGATTGCCAGCCATTGCGGGCTGATCGGCTTTTCTTCGCAGAAACTCGATTGGCGTAACCATCCGTTCTACGGAGACAGCAAACATCCGTTCCTCATCGGGCTGTGGCAAGGCGTGGACGGCTCCTCCATCATGCTGGCACACGGCTATGATTATGGCAGAAGATGGAGAGACGAAGACCTTTCCAACAGCAAATATTTGCTGGAACTGAGCCAACGCGATCCTCTTAATATCGTATATCGTTATTATGGGACGGGCGATACGGGTGGTTCTCCGAACTTAGCCTCTGTCCGTTCGGTTGAAAAAGGGATCAAGGGAGACGGACCAGTCGAAGTGATCAGTGCAACCAGCGACCAGCTGTTCAAGGATTTCATGCCTTACAAGAACCACCCGGAACTGCCGGTTTTCAACGGAGAACTGTTGATGGACGTGCACGGCACCGGCTGTTATACTTCGGAAGCCGCCATGAAAGCATACAACCGCCAGAACGAAGTATTGGGCAATGCTGCTGAAAATGCTGCCGTTGCAGCCGACTGGTTGGGAACGAACGCCTATCCGCTAAACACGCTGACAGAAGCCTGGCGCCGCTTTATCGTCCACCAGTTCCATGACGACCTGACAGGAACCAGTATTCCGAGAGCTTACGAGTTCTCTTGGAATGACGAACTGATCGCATTGAAGCAGTTTGTCGGCGTATTGACTTCATCCGTAAACGGCATTGCCGGCCAGTTGGATACACGGGTGAAAGGGACTCCGGTCATCCTCTACAACGCACATGCTTTCCCTGTATCCGACCTCGCTGAAGTTATGTTAGATATGCCTAAAGCTCCCAAAGGCGTGACAGTATATGATGAGAAAGGAAAGAAAGTCCCCGCCCAATTGCTTTCTTATGAAAACGGGAAAGCTCATGTATTGATTTCAGCAACTGTCCCAGCTACCGGCTATGTTGTTTACGACGTCCGTGAAGGAGGTCCGGCCGCTTCCGCTTTGCAGCAGGCAGGCGTCAATACGCTGGAAAACTCCTTATACAAGATTACACTGGATAAAAACGGCGATATCACTTCCCTCCTCGACAAGAAAAACAACAAGGAACTGGTGAAAGAGGGAAAAGCCATCCGCCTGGCTCTCTTTACGGAAAACAAATCGTATAACTGGCCCGCCTGGGAAATCATGAAAGAAACCGTAGACCGCGAACCGGTTTCCATCACCGAAGATGTAAAAATCTCATTGGTGGAGAACGGAGAGTTGAGAAAAGCGCTTTGCGTAGAGAAACATCACGGGCAATCTGTCTTTAAACAGTACATCCGTTTGTTCGAAGGTCCCCGCGCCGACCGCATCGACTTCTACAATGAAGTAGACTGGCAGTCTACCAACTCATTGTTGAAAGCAGAATTCCCGTTGAGCGTATCGAACCCGGAAGCCACTTATGACCTGGGTATCGGAAGTGTGAAACGCGGCAACAATACGATAACGGCTTACGAAGTGTATGCGCAGTATTGGGCAGACCTGACCGACAAAGGGAACAGCTATGGCGTTTCCGTCCTCAACGACAGCAAGTACGGATGGGACAAACCGAACGATAATACAATCCGTCTGACTTTGCTCCATACTCCGCAGACAAAGGGCAATTATTCCTATCAGGACCGCCAGGATTTCGGCTACCACCGTTTCACTTACAGCCTGCTGCCTCATTCCGGAGCTTTGGATAAATCGAAGACTGTTCTGAGAGCAGACGAATTGAATCAGCCGTTAACCGCTTTTGTGGCGGATAAACATGCCGGACAGCTGGGCAAATCGTTCACATTTGCCAACTCCAATAACAACAGCGTAGTGGTAAAGACACTGAAAAAGGCTGAATCTTCGGACGAATTGGTAATCCGCCTATACGAAACCAGCGGCGAAAAGGAACAGACTGCCGAGATCAGTTTTGCCGGCGCCATCCAGAGTGCCAGCGAAGCTGACGGAACCGAGAAAACAATCGGCAAGGCGCTATTCAACGGTAACAAACTGCAGGTGTCCATCAAGCCTTACTCCATTAAGACTTTCAAAGTGAAACTCAAACCGTCCGGCAATCCTGTCAAAGAGCCTCAATATGCTCATGTTCCTCTGAAATTCAACAAGAAGTGCGTGAGCTGGAATGAGTTCCGCAGAGAAGGTAACTTCAGTTCAGGCTATTCGTATGCAGCCGAGCTGCTGCCGGAAACAATCCATGCCGGTGATATCTCGTTCGGTTTGGGAGACAAAGAATCATTCAACGGTTTAGCCTGTCAGGGAGACACTATCCAGCTGCCTGCCGGAAGCAATTACAACCGTATTTATTTCCTGGCAGCGTCTACCGAAGGCGATTGTACCGGAACATTCCGTCTGGGTAAATCCGAACAGGAAATTACGGTTCCCGAATACACCGGCTTTATCGGCCAATGGGGACATTTAGGACATACAGAAGGCTTCCTGAAAGACGGCGACATCGCTTATGTCGGTACTCACCGCCATGCTCCTGACGGAGACCAGGCTTACGAATACACCTATATGTTCAAGTTTGGCATGGATATTCCTAAAGGGGCTACAAGCCTGATCTTGCCGGACAACAAGAATATTGTTTTGTTTGCCGTTACGGTTGCCCAAGAAGACAATAAACAGGTTGCTGTCGCATCCGAATTGTTCCGCTCAGCCATAAGACCAAAAGAGGCGACGAAAGAAGCCGCAAAAGAAAACCTGATGAAGAGTGCTAAAATCATTGCCTGTTCCGGTTTCGTGAACGAAGAGGAATCTCCCGAGCACATGATCGACGGCAATGCGGAAACAAAGTGGTGCGATATTTCCGGTATTCCGAGTTATGTCGATTTCGATTTGGGTACACCCCAATCGATAAGCGGCTGGAAGTTAGTCAGCGCCGGAAATGAAGAACATTCTTATGTCACCGGAACCTGTTTCCTTCAAGGCAGAAACAGCTTGAACGAAGAATGGAAGACTTTGGATGTCTTGACCGGCAACCACAAAAACGAGGCAACTAACTTACTGACCAAACCGGAATCAGCCCGCTATTTACGCCTGTTGGTTACCCAGCCTACACAAAAGACCGGGGATCGTGACACCCGCATTTACGAGCTTGAAGTCTACAAATAATATGAACAGTTTGTTTCACTAAACATCATTAAAAACGGAAGAATAAGGCATCAAGCCTGTTCTTCCGTTTTACAAATTGAGCCATAGAATTGTTTTTTATTCATTCTTTTCTTATCTTTGCCACCCTGAACCGTTAGCTCAGCTGGTTTAGAGCGCTGCCTTGACAGGGCAGAGGTCGCCGGTTCGAATCCGGCACGGTTCACTTCTCCTCTTTTTGTATATAAACGGTACGTGTAGGAAAAGCAAATTCAAGTCCCGCTTTATTAAAAGAAGCCAGTATTTCCATATTCATATCCGAAGTTACACCTAAGATATCTCCCTGCTTCTCTATAAAATAAATGTACATGATAACCAATGCCGAGTCTGCATAATTTGTAAAAACGGCTGTTGTATCCGATGGATTGGAAGATACATTCTCTACTCTTCCCGGAATAGCTTTAAGAATCTCCAATGCCTCTTTCATTTTTTCGGGAGTCGTGTCATATGTCAATCCGATATTTAGCACAACACGGCGCATCGGCTCGGAAGAGATATTGATGATATTGGCATCTGTGATCTTATAATTCGGAAAAGTGATAATACGTTTATCATAATCCATGAGCCTTGTACTTCGAACACCAACATCGACAACCGTTCCTTCAAAACTATCCACGCGAATCGTATCTCCAATGCTGAAAGGTTTGTCTGTCAAGATTGTAAAAGCGCCAAAGATATTTTTCACAGTATCCTGTGCAGCCAAAGCAAACGCAATACCTCCTATACCTAAAGTTCCCAGCAAAGCACTGATGTTCACTCCTATATTACTCAGAGCCATCACAATACCAATGATCCAGACAACAACTAAAATTGCTCTTTTGATAATCGGCGTCATCTTGTTGACTTGGCCGTCAGGCTTCTTTTCCCAATAAAGTTCAAGCAGGCCACTGAATAACCGGGCAAAAACCCAGGTAAAATTCAGAACAATCAAAATACTGTAAGCATTGTCGATTACTTTCACAAAGGTAGCCGGATAAACAAGCCGATGAATAGCTATCCAGATACCCAGCAACATGATCGCAAATTTAATGGGCGACTCCAAAGAGTAATAAATAAGATTGTCCAGATGGTTCGGAGTACGCATAATAAAAGGCTTAAGTACCTTCTTACTAAACAACGCAAATAGTTTTACAATTATAATTGCCCCTACAATTATTAAAATGGAAATCCCCCAAGTTTCCAATGTATTACCCCATAACTCTTTTTCTAACATCTTTAAAATGACTTTTAATTAAACATCTTGTTATCTAAAACGGTAGAACCGGACCTATCGGCCCATCCATTTAATCGGGAATTTATTTCTTTACCCAAACAGCCAGATTACGGGCTTTTACGGAAAAGTCTCCATTTCCTTCTTCATCCACCGTGACCTCATCGGATATGCTTCCGGTTATTTCACGCCAGACCTCGCCTTTGTGCTCTTTGCCTAAATTCATTATTTTATTCCCGGCTTCATCATTGGACATTAACAAAACCAAGCCAGAACCAGGATGTTCTTCATCTCCTGTACGGATAAAGCCGACAGTCGAAGGATGATCAAAATATTCTATCTGTTCACCGTAGGCGTATTTCCGCCTTGCATCCAACAAGATGTCGATGATTTTGGTATGAGGAGATTTTTCTCCTTTCACGCCATAGTAATCACCGTAGAAAAGACAAGGATAACCGTCTTTCATCAGTAATATCAGCCCATAGGCCAGCGGTTTGAACCAGTCCTCGATCTGCGATTCCAAAGAACTGCCATGTTGCGAATCGTGATTATCGACAAAGGTTACAGCCAATTCACAATGATGTTCTACCAGAGTATTCTTCAGAATATTTTGCATATTGTAATCCTTCCTTTCCAGCGATGCCTGGAACATATTATAGTGTAACGGTACATCAAACAGATTCACTTTATGATCTACCGCTTCTACATAGTTATCCAACGTTTCCATATCACCGTTCCAGTATTCGCCTACAGCATAAAAGTCATTACCTCTTTCACTTCGTACGGCATCGAGGAATTGGGCAATAAACTGGTCTTTCATATGTTTGATGGCATCCAGGCGCATACCGTCGAGATCCAGTTCATTGGAAACCCATTTTCCCCATCGGTTTAACTCGGCAACGACCTCAGGATGATCCAGATCAAGATCGTTACACAAAAGGAAATCATAATTTCCATTCTCGCCGTCCACACCGTCGCTCCACGCTTTTCCTTCACCCTGGATTTGGAATATACCGCTACGTTTCTGGGAATCGTCGAATCCCGTTCCGGAGAAATGATACCAATGCCACTTAAAATCCGAATACTTATCCTTACGCCCATGAAAACTGTAACCGGTCCAGCCCTGTATCTCGAACGGCTCTCCCAAAGCGGCATTTCTTTGATTGGGGTCGACTTCCACCACCATAAACTTTTCCGTAAAATCACCACCGGCTTTATGGTTCAAAACGACATCGAGATAAACTGCGATATGGTTTTTGTGCAGTTCGTCGATCATTTCTTTCAGTTCGTCTTTCGTACCATATTTGGTGCGTACTGTTCCTTTTTGTTCAAATTCACCTAAGTCATACAAATCGTAGGTTGCATAACCTTCATCCTGCTGTTCGTCAGCTTTGTATGCAGGTGGAATCCATACTGCCGTCACACCAATATCATGCAAATGCGAGGCGTCCTCTTTTAATTGCTTCCATAACTTCCCGTCGTTCGGGAGATTCCACTCAAAATACTGCATCATTACACCATTTTCCATAATCTAACTCTTTTTTGTATTTAATAATACGAACGAAAATTATTTAATAATTCAATCTTTCTTTCTGTATCTGCTTTGATCATCTTCTGCATAAATCCGGCCAATTTTATAGAATTGACTTCGTAGAAACCTATCCGCATAAATATGGCTTTGATCCCGTCTTTCTCATAAAGCTTGTCAAAACGGTGAAACCATGTAGGCCGGACAGATGTTGGTTTATAATCCCTCTCGATCAACATACGAATAAAATATAACCCTCTATAATAGAATTCGTCAACCCGAAGGATGGCATCCCACTCGATTTCTTCCCGGATAGCCGACATTTCAGTAATACCCTTTTCCGTCAGAATGATGTAAGGTTTTCTATCGAAATAAGTACCGATACCAAAAATCAAACACAGAACAGACAGAATAATGAAACTCCACCCGACTACATTTTTATCGGGAATTTGCAAGAATAACCAACCCGCCACTGCCAATAATAGGCAGACAATAATAAATACGAATGCTTTATTCCTGGATTTATATATAACGATCCTGTTATCCATACTAAGCTTCTCATTTATTGCCGGTACAATATCAGGGCTGAAGAAGCTGCAATCGTAACAGTTCCTCCCTGTAAACTATCCAGACCATCCATACTGATTTGTCCGTCGCGGCAAACAACCGTCCATTCTCCTTCGGGAATACTGATCTCTGCTTGGTTCCGATTGCCATTGTAGGCGATTAGGATTTCTTTCCACTCGTCATTGTTGGCATGTTCTCCCAAGGTGTAGGCAATTACGCCGGAATCACCTGTATCCATAAAATGAAGCCACTGCTGTAATCCTTCTACCGTTGGAATACGGAAAGCCGGGTGAGCTTTACGAAGGGCGATCAACTCCCTGATATAGTCAAAGAGATCACGGTTTCTGGCCTTTAAAGACCAGTCGAGTTGGTTGATAGAGTCCGGTGATTTAAAACTATTCGGTTCCCCTTGTTTATCCTGCATGATCTCTTCACCACTACGGATAAAAGGGATTCCCTGCGCTGTTAACAACACGGTATGTATCAATTTATCGATTGGCATAAGCTCGTCGGCTGCATGATCGCCATGAACAGAAAGTTTCAGTTTATCAACCAATGTATATCCATCATGACAGGCTACGAAATTGATCATTTGCGAAGGAGCACCGGCATACGGAGCATCGCAATAAAGCAGTCCCCCGTAATCTACTTGCGGATGCTGTGTTCCTCCTACTATGCCGTATTTGACCGGCTCGAAATGGCCATTGATATTTCCGGAAGCATATCCGGGTTCTTGCTCATCGAAAGTACTACCTTTCAAGCCATCGCGAAATTCATCGTTGAAAACAGCAATACCTTCCATTTGTCCGACATGTTCCTTGACAGCCCGTTGTTCATAAGGTAACGGAGAATCAGCAGCGATCCAGCCTTCACCGTAAACAAAGATAGTCGGATCAATCTTTAGCAGTTCCGCTCTCAACTGATTCATGGTTTCGATATCATGTATCCCCATCAAGTCGAAACGAAAGCCATCGATATGGTATTCTTTAGCCCAGAATTTTACCGATTCAATAATGTAATGTCGAACCATTTCACGTTCCGAAGCCGTTTCATTACCGCATCCGGATGCATTTGAGTAAGAACCGTCGGGATTCTGCCGGTAAAAATATCCGGGAACTGTCAGGTTAAAATTTGAATGATCCGTTGAGGCTGTATGGTTATAGACAACATCCAGTACGATTCTGAAACCATTTTGATGTAAGCTTTTAACCATCTCTTTAAATTCACGGATACGGACAACCGGATCCGCCGGATCGGTGGAATAACTACCATCCGGCACATTATAGTTTTTCGGGTCGTATCCCCAATTGTAGTTGTTATCTTCCAAATGTGTTTCATCCACTGTTGCAAAATCAAATGAAGGCAGAATATGGATATGTGTTACGCCAAGTTCTTTCAGATGATCCAAGCCGGAAGCTTCTCCTTCGGGAGCCTTTGTTCCGGTTTCGGTTAGGGCCAGAAACTTTCCCTTGTTTTCTATACCAGAATCAGAAGCAATACTGAAATCACGGTGATGTAACTCGTAAAGAATAATGTCGGAATACATCTTTTGTTCAGGCGAGTGGTCAGAATCCCAGCCTTCCGGATCTGTCTCGCCCCAATTGATTACAGCAGCACGATTACCGTTGACACCAACCGCTTTTGCCCAGATACCAGGTGTTTCATCCAACCATTCTCCGTCTATCTTTATCCGAAAAGTATAAAAAGTACCTTTCAAATCGCGGTCTATATGAATGCGCCAGATACCATTGTCTGCCTTATTCATTTCTACCTGATCTTCCGGTTCGCCTCCTTCTCCGGATGGATACAAGTTCAATTGCACCTGATCAGCAGTTGGTGCCCATAATGTAAAAACGGATTGTTCGGGTGTGTACACCAGTTCCAGGTCATCGCCAAAATAACACGGATACTGATCATACGGGGCCGACAAGTCCACAGACCGATAATTTTTCAAATTGTCCATACAAATAACTTTAATATTAATACAACTGATACGCTTGATCGATAAATCAATCTTTATTCCCTCGTATATTAAAACAATCAAAAAGTCAAAATTTCTGGCTCAAAATGAAATAAATAGGAAATTTTAGAAAAAAGATATTCGTCTGTATTATATGTATAAGAACATAGACAGATCTATTTTCGATATTAGACAATATAATCTAACTTAAGTTTCGTTTTTCGCAACTATAACAATCATATTAACGATTATACGCGCATATACTTTATATCAATTGATAAAAGTTGCGCATTACAAAATTATTGTTAATTAAATCATCTATTTTCGAACCATTTTTTTATATGCCTTGTTTCATTTACGTATATGGTGATAAGTAGAGTTTAAACCCGGCCGGGCACTCCCTGTTGATAATTTATATAGTAATTTAGTATTCATCTTTAAATTTTTAATTATGAACTTTATTTGGTATATCCTTATAGGGATAGTATCCGGATTTATAGCCGGAAAGATTATGCGTGGAGGAGGTTTTGGGATCCTCGTTAATTTGTTAGTTGGTATTATTGGTGGTGTATTAGGAGGCTGGGTATTCGGTCTTTTAGGAATTGCTACTGCAGGTATTTTAGGAAGTCTTATTACTTCTGTCATCGGAGCTGTTCTGTTATTGTGGATCGTTTCTTTTTTCAGGAAACCTCACAATGCGGAGTTATAATTTACTGTTCATTTTTTTATTAATCGTTTTAAACATTTCAAATTATGGAAACTAATAATTCAAAATTTTGGATTGGACTGGGTTTAGGTTCAATCATCGGTTTCGTCACATACCGTTTTTCTTGTTCATCAATGAGCAAGCAAGTAAAAGAAAAAGTATATCACTCTTTGCACAAACTACATGGAGGAGCAGAAGTAATAATGGATGAGGCAAAAGATAAAGTATTGGATGCCGGTACGAAAGCAGCAGATAAAGTTGCCGATGGAACTTTTAAGGTAGCAGAAAAAGCTGATGAGATGAAGAATAAAGTGCATTCTTATGCAGACAATGCAAAGAAATAGAATCCACTAAATTGTATGATGTTTAATTTAAAATGTTGAGTTATGTTTTATCATGTAAAATATTTGCAGTACAACGCACGTGTATCTGCACCGGACCCACGTTTCGCGCGTTTATTATTGGAACAGTTCGGTGGTGCAAATGGTGAATTAAAAGCAGCAATGCAATATTTTGTTCAAGCTTTCAGCTGTCGTAATCCTTTTCCCGACAAATACGATATGTTGATGGATATTGCAACCGAAGAGCTAAGTCATTTAGAGATCGTGGGGGCTACAATTCAAATGTTGTTAGGGCCGGTTAACGGTGAGATGAAAGATGTAGTTGAAAATATGGAAATCAATAAGATGATGAATGGTAAGGCTGCAAAAGAAGATTTCATCCATCAAGCTTTTACGAATCCACAGTTTTTGGTAATGGCTCCGGGTAGTCCGATGCTGACCGATAGCAACGGTAACCCGTGGAATGCTACTTACGTGACAGCAAATGCGGAACCTACTGTCGATTTACGGTCGAACCTGGCAGCAGAATCCCGAGCAAAAATCATGTACGAATATCTTATTCCTTTTACCGATGATCCATATGTAAAGGAAACATTAGACTTTTTGATGACTCGTGAAGTTGCCCATTTTCAACAGTTCGAAGCAGCATTGGAGACTATCAAGCCAAATTTTCCTCCTGGTGTTTTCCAGACGAACCCCAAATACAGCAATCTTTATTTCGATATGTCGATGAGTGAAGATGCGCGCGGACCCTGGAACGAAGGTACCAGCTCCAAACTAAATGAAGAATGGTTGTACATTAACAACCCGCAAGATTATGTTTCTTCGTCAAGCGGATTGACAGAGGTAACTCCTAAAGGGACTGAACGTACGGAGAAAATGGTAAAGCAAATGGACAAGAAGCTTGCCAAAGAGCGAAAGGAAAAGATCCTTTCTAAAACTCCGGAAAAAGACATGCAATGGAGTCACTATCATTCCACTAAAAAGGATCACAAAAAATAATTATCAAGAATTATTTTGATTGATTTTAATTACCCTGATTCTTGTATATTTAACTATTATAAAAGAATATGGATTGGATCAGGGTAATCTTGTATTTCATTTATTAATTAAAAAATAAAAGTCATGGGATTAATTTGGTCAATTATTATAGGTCTTGCTGCCGGTGCAATTGCAGGATGGATCATGAGAGGTAGAGGTTTCGGCATGATTATTAATCTGATTGTCGGCCTTATTGGAGGTTTGCTTGGCAGTTGGATATTCGTTCTTTTGGGTTTGGCAATGTATGGTATTTTAGGCAGTTTAATATCTGCTGTTGTTGGAGCCGTTATTTTATTATGGATTTTATCTTTATTTAAAAGAAAAGTATAGGGTTTATATGGTAAAAAGTTTTACAATTAAATTAAGTAGTCATGAAAAAGTTTATAAGTTTAGTAGTCTTATTGACGATCTCATTAAGCGTTTTTGCACAAAAGGGTGATTTTTCATTATTGGGAAATTTTGGTTATCAAACAGATTTCAAGCGTGTTATGCTTGGTGCTCAAGGACGTTATAATCTAACAAATCATATACGTCTGGCTCCGGATCTGATGTTTTTCTTTCCTAAAAATAAAGTCACAGGATTTGATATTGATGTGAACGCTCATTATGTCTTCAATCTGAATGCAGATAACCTGTCTCTTTATCCGTTAGCAGGTTTTAATTTGCAGAATAATTTTCAAGGCAAACAAACCATCAAAGGCGATGATGGCAAAGAGACCACTCTTGATTCTCATAGTTCAACAAATTTCGGATTCAACTTGGGAGGCGGCCTTACTTATAATATAAATACACGCAACTTCCTGAATGTCGAATATAAATATGTATTTGGTAAAGACAACTCCTCCGTAATTGCTTTTGGTTGGGGTTACCGTTTCTAAAAACAAGATTTATATCGTTTTAAACAAATAGAAAAAGTTATGAATAAAATTATTATATCAATGGCGCTCCTTAGCGTCATGCAGTTCTCTTATGCCCAGGAAAAAGAGGGCTACAGTACAGAGCCAGCACACAGTGCCACGTTTTTAAAGAACGGTTTTTGGGATAATTGGTTTATTGGAGCCGGTGCCGGTGCGAATATATATTTTGGTGACAATAATAAAGATGCTGATTTCTTCAATCGTTTTACAGTGACACCAGAATTTCAAATCGGAAAGTGGATCAGTCCTTATTTAGGCACTCGTATCAAAGCTGCCGGGTTGACAAACCTGCATACATTCAATGACAATGCAACTATCATGTCACGCAACCGATATGCCAGTTTTCAGGCAAACCTGATGTGGAGTATTACGGATTATTTCATGAAATATAGTTCTGACCGTGTTTATCAACTGGTCCCTTATGTTGGATTCGGTTGGGCTTTCGGATGGGACTATAAGAATCAACCGGAATATTCAATGGGGCATGTTCGTGATAACAGTATGACATTGAATGCAGGTCTTATCAATAATTTCAGATTATCGAACCGGGTGACTCTGTCAATTGAATTTGCGGCAACAGCTTTAAAAAGTGAATTCAACCAGGTAAAAACCAGTGGTAATTACGATATATTGGGCACAGCTTCTGCCGGGTTGATTTTTAATTTGGGAAAAGATGCCACTTTCTCGGAAGCAGAGCTAAGAAATCCGCTTGAGATCGATGCCTTAAATAGCAGGATCAATGAATTGTATGAACAAAATCAGGTTCTGGCACAGCGTCCGGTGAGTTGTCCGGAATGTCCGCCAACAGAAGTTATCACTGAAAAGATCGTAGAAACCAATCCATTGATCAATAACGTAGTTTTATTTAAGATAAATCAGACAAAAGTTGATCCTTATCAAGGCGTGAACATTTATAACATCGCTCAATATCTGAAAGATAATCCACAGTTGAAGGTTAAAGTTATTGGCTACACGGATAAAAAAACCGGAACAGCCAAAATCAATGAAAAGTTATCAGCAGAAAGAGCTCAGAACGTAGCCAGAATATTGATTGACGAATATAACATTAGTCGCGATCGCGTGATAGTTGAATGGGTTGGGGATCGTGAACCTCCATTCGATAAACCGGAATGGAATCGCGCGGTAATACTTTATGTTGAATAATCCGTATATCTCAGAACCGTTACCTGACTTGAAAAAAGGAGTACCTTTAGTAATCAGATAACCTCTTGCATACTCGCACTTTTCAGGTACTCACTTGAATTTGATTTATTATGAGATCACAAAAGAGGGGAGAAATTAAATTTCCCCCCTCTTTGCTTTGCCTCACTTATTATTGTAGTCTAATAGGTAAACAGGGCTCACCCGATAATCATTGGGGATAAATAAATTCATTATTTGGCAAAAGAGTGCCTGCGGCAGAGGGGTCTTATTGTAAAAAACGTATTTTTCCGGTTCGAAAGACATCCGAAATAAAACAAATGTTAATCCGCTTTTTTGACCTCAAAAAGAGACTTTTTTTCCTTTTTTGAGTGTTTTCAGCTATTACGACCGTCCTCTTTGCCATCATGACCGTGCTAATGTGTAGTGCACTCGGCACCTCGCGAAGATTAGCACGGTCGTAATGGCGATTTGGACGGTCGTAATTGGAAAGAGGACCGTCTTTAGGGCAAAAAAGGCCCTAAATTTCCTTGGGATATTTGGAAAGCCGTCCGTTTTATTTTCAAATATTCGATTCTCCGGGAGTTAAGCTTTATCACTTTGCCGATATTTTCTGTTTCCGGTAATCAAATTGTACGCTTTTTCAGACAATCTGCACACCTCACTCCATC
>NZ_QUGV01000038.1:31413-31671 GCF_003479205.1 Parabacteroides sp. AF17-28
CCGGTAATCAAATTGTACGCTTTTTCAGACAATCTGCACACCTCACTCCATCTGTTGTCAGTAAAGATGATTAAAACCGTGAAAAGAGTCAATCTAAAATCGATCAACTTTTCGGACGAAATAGAAAAACGCCCAAAAAGAGGGTTATTGTATAATTTGCCTCATCCTTGTGGTCATCCCCAATGATGGATCACCCCGAAAAATAGTGGAGCTATGCATATATATTTTTGAGTCTAAATAAAAAGTATGATATATTGT
>NZ_QUGV01000039.1:0-31228 GCF_003479205.1 Parabacteroides sp. AF17-28
AATATTATACTTTTTATTCGATTCTAATAATTCTTTGCAAACATACGAGGGCTAAGAGGAGAAGGGGAACGTTTCCCTAACCCAAGGCTTACGCCTTGGGCTGAGATCTGCCGGGCTTACAGCCCTAAGACAACGTTGCCATTCGGGCGGTTCGCGAACCGCCCCTACGAGGCCTCTGCTGCTCACCGATAAATCTTCATTTATTGGTTCATATCTGCCAAATTATGAAACAACATTTCCCTTGCACTGTCCAACAATTAGACAAATTCATCCTTATCCGGAGAAAAAAGCGGTTGATTGTTTGGGGTGTCCGACAAAAGGGGATAGTTTTGGTTCATTAATCAAGAGATAGTCATGAAAGCAGTTGCACTTAAACTTGTCCTCCGTAGTTGGTGGCGGAACAAGACGTTTTCCATTATTTCAATCGTCAGCCTTGCCATCGGAATTGCCTGTACAAACCTGTTGGCGGCCTTTGTCATTTATGAATTCAATATAGAGGCAAGTAATCCGGATAAGGACAAGATTGTCTATATGGCGCAAGACTCGCCGATGAAGTCAGGTGAGATCGTTTCTTATATCGTAGGACAAATTCCGATTGATTTAAAAGAGAAATATACGGAGGTCGAGGATTATCTGCGCTTCAGCGCGATTAATTGCAAATCAGTCACCATAGGAGATAAACGATATGAGCCTATTCTAATCACCACTACTGACACGACATTTGCCCATTTCTTCAAGTATAAAGTATTGTATGGCGACTTGCAAGACGCTCTTTCCGCCCCGGATAAAGCGGCATTAAGCGAATCTTGCGCTCGAAAACTGTTCGGAGATGCAAATCCCATAGGGAAGATCGTTCAGATAGATCTTGCGGATGGAGGTATGCGGTATAACGATGAAGTAATAGCACCTTCCCGGTCTTTCCAAATCGCAGCTGTCCTGAAAGAATATCCGCAGTCTTATATCAGATTCGACATGCTTACCGGCAACGAACAGGAATACCACGGCGGGATCGCTCTTCTGAAAGTATCCGCCTCATTCGATAAAGAGGGATTTGCCAAGAAGATAAAAACGGATGGGGTTCCCACGCTTCAACAAGAGAAAGGGAGTTATCATTTCACCTCCTTGCAAGACTCCTACTTCCAACACTATACACAGGAGTCTATTCCCTATATCGTCCGGTCGCAACGGTCGCTATTGCTCATCGGGCTGATCTCGGCACTGCTGATTCTGCTGATTGCCTGCTTCAACTATATCAACCTCAGCTTCTCCCGGATTCTTCAACAGATACGGATCGTGCATACACAGAAGCTGATGGGGGCAACACGTTCGGAGATCAATTCCCAACTGTTTCTGGATACTTTCCTGACAGTCGGTATCGCCTTTTTACTGTCGCTACTGATCGCCCACGATCTGGTTCCGGCCTTCAACCGGATCATGTCCGGACGAATCACAACCGGCTTTTTCTTGAACAGCCAGGTGTTACCTTTTATTAGCGGTCTGATCCTGGTCTTATCTGTCATCCCCGCCTGCTATATGAGCCGGAAAATCTCTAACCTGACGGATAGCAACTACCGCATATTTTTTACCGGAAATAAGAAAAGAAAGATCGTCACTGCACTATCCATTATACAATATGTCATATCCATCGGCCTGATTATCGGTACACTGACCATACATGCACAGTTAAGGCTGGTCCAAAAGAAAGGAGAAAGCTACCGTAATCTGGTCGAGATCGGAAACTGGATGGGTGGAAACGTGAATGTCAGCACAATCGCGGCAGAGCTAAAAGACAAACCGGGAATAGCCTCCATTACGCGTGCCGGAGGTTCAATCCTTTACGCCTGGCTTCGGCAGATCATTATTGATAACAAAGACGGATCGGAGACGTATCATTCGATGGTCCAGTATATGGGTGAAGAGAGTCTTCTGAAAACATTGGACATACAAATTCTTCAGGGAGTGACACCCGAAGAAGCGATACGGAAGTATGATCGGCCGGTCTATATAAACCAAAGATACGCAAACATCCTGGTCCCAGCCGGTGAAAACCCAGTCGGGCAGCCGATCCAGCAATACGACAAGTATTTCGACGACGGCACGGGGCAAAGCTGTACGATTTGCGGGATTGTCAGTGATATCTACATTAATACGCTGGAAGAAGAAGTGATGCCAGCCCTGATCTACCTCAGTGATGCCAGTGCCAAGAATTTCCAGATGCTCTATGTTAAACTCGACGAAAAGCGGAAAAAGGAAGGGATGGAGGCGATACGGACCGTATGGGAGAAAGTAAATCCAAGCGAATACTTCACTTATGTAGATGTCTATGCCGGCTTCATGCAACGCAACCGGAAAACCACCGATATGGCGAACCTGCTGTTGATGTATGCCATTATCAGTATATTCCTGACTTGCTTCGGTCTGTTCGGCATGGCGCTGTATGCGACCGAACAACGGACCAAGGAAATCGGAATCCGAAAGGTGAACGGGGCCAGCACAGGAAATATCATGCTGCTGTTGCTCAGACAATTTGCGGGATGGATTGCGATTGCTTTTGTGATTGCCGTTCCTGTCACCTGGCTTTTGCTGAACCGTTGGCTGGAAGGATTCGCCAACCGGGTCAGTGTCGCGCCGATCCATTTCCTGCTGGGCGGACTGACGGTTCTGGTCATCACCCTGTTGACGGTCGGTTGGCACAGCTACCGGGCGGCATCAAGCAATCCGGTCAAGAGTTTGCGGAGCGAATAGCCTGCCTCAAAATTCGAACCGCACACCGGCCCCGACACCAATCAGTGTCGTATTCTCGGTACGGTAGCTCATCGGCTGGTTGTTGTCGAAATAGTAGGAATAACGCGGTTCCAGGTAAAGGTTCCAATCGCGGTAGACACGGTAAGAGACGCCGATGGAAAGGTTTAGCGATCCTTGCAAACCGTGGATGCCGGAACGGACTGTTCCTGCTTTGTGTTCATCCAGACGATAAGCTTCCAGGTGGTAAAGGGAACGTAATCCCTTTTCCACCATAAAACCTCCGGATACATATACGTTCCAATTCGGATTGTCCCACAACTTGACCACCAGGTTAACCGGAATGCCTAAATAGTGCAATCCCAACGTAGCCTTATAGCTGACAGCCCCACTCTCGTTCATCTTGGAATACAGGTAGGTATAGACAAGCCCGCTCTCGAGTGCGATACGGTTGTTCAGGTTCTTCCGGACAGTAAAGCCGAATGATAACGGCGGTGCACAATCGACATTGGAGAACGATTCCGGCCCGCGTTTCATATTCCAGTCCGGTTTCTCTTCGATAGGAGGAAAAGGATAGCCGGGATTCGGGTCATTACTGTCTATTCCACCTTGAGATTCGTCCCCCTGCAGGTTCAACCCTAAAGAGACATGTCCGCCCGTTCCCATATTCGCCCCGACTTGCCATTTGCCGCCTTTTGCCTTCGGCTTGTCCACTACAGCAATCAAGTCTCTTGTCCGGCGCCTTTCCGGCTCAGGTCCCTGATGGCGCACGGAAGGCGTTTTAGCAGCCGGCTTCGAAACCGCTGCTTCTGCCGGAAGCCCGACTTCCGCCTCATCGACAGAAGTATCTTCCCAGGCAATCGTGTCTATACGGGCTATCACATCCATCTTCTTCATCGGACGAGCCACCCGTTCCCGCGCCTGACGCGGGATCGCATCTACTCCTGCCGTATCCGGCAAATCCACTTTGCCCGGTTCGGCTTGTTCCACTTCCGACTCAACCTTATCCGCCACTAATCCGTTCTCTTGCGATCCCGCGTCAGGCGCGGGAACGGGTGAGCCAAGACGCATCAACAGCAGCAATGCAATAACAGCGGCAGCAGCAGTCGCCCAGCCTCCGATCCGCCACCAAGAACGGCGCGGACGCTCAGACACCTTCGCTTCGATCTGTTCCCAGCACCCGCTGTCGACAGGCAGCCGGTGATCTTCCAGTTTTTGCTTCACCTTCAAACTGAACAGGTCTAATTGCTCCTTATGTTCTGTTTCTGCTGACATCGTCTTGCGTTATTAAAGATTGAACCATTTCCTGTAAAGCTTTCCGCGCCCGTGTAAACTGCGAACGGGAAGTGATCTCCTGGATATTCAGCATGGCCGCTATTTCCTTATGCGTATATCCTTCGATGGCATACAGGTTGAAGACTGTCCGGTAGCCGTTGGGCAGCCGGGAGATACATTCCAGCAAATCATCTGCCGAAAGGCGATCCAATACGGATGCATCCGTGTCTTCAACCTGTTCGCCATATTCATCAATCGGGGCACTCAACCGGAGAGCATCGTATTTACGGAGATATTCGAGTGCCGTCGTTACAAAGATCCTTCGCACCCAGGCGCCAAAAGGACCTGTGGCCGAATAGGTCTGTATCTTGGTGAATACTTTGATAAATCCATCCTGAAGCAAGTCGCGGGCCGTTTCCTGTCACGGACGTACCGGGCACATACGCTCATCATGGCAGGTGCGTACAGCTCGTATAATTCTTTACGAGCCGATGTTTCGCCACGCTTACATCCGTCGATTAACAGTTGTTCGTCCATAAATACTTGCTACTCTCTGATTGTATGATGAAAAAGGTTTTCGAATAGTTGCACCAATCTCGATTATTTATACACAAATATCTAAATTTATTTTTATCTTCGCATTATTAAAAGAGTTGATGTATGAAGCGGGGAATAAGTTTAATCATATTATTATTGTGCGCATTCTCTATGCAGGCACAATCGGATCTGACTTGGATCAGAACCGCTGAAGGGAGAATGGTGGTAGTGCCCAAACGGGCGGTATTCGACCTGAACCTGCCCAAGTTCGCATACAGGAATTTCACGCCTTCGGACAGGCAACTGATCGAAGCCAAGTTGCGTGAGTTCATTCCCGACCTGCCGACTTCATCTGTCTTCGACCAGGAACGGCCGATGGATATGATCATTTCATCCGCGGCCTACCAACCTTTTTTCAATCCCTACACGCCGATGCTGCGACGGGTTTCGCCGATGGCGCTCGATTTCCACGAAGTATCGGTTGTCCCTGTCAGCGAGCAGTTGGCATTCATCACGAGCGGACAACAATACACATGGCCGGGCGTAGGCGGTCTGACCCGCATTAATACGGAATTGTTATGGACTCACGAACGCTTCTCCCTCTCAGGCGGAGCTTTTGCCGGGCGCTATTTTACGCCCTTCAACCCTTCCCCGCAATTTATGGGCGGCTTCAATGCGATGGCCAGTTACGACGTAACGGACTGGATGACAGTCAGGGGATGGGGGCAATATACCTTCTATGAATCCAAAGAGAAAAACAACCCGCACCTGATGTTGAACCCGTTCTACAACCACACGAATGTGGGCGGAGCGTTCGAATTTAAAGTGAACGACAGCGGTTTCAGGGTCGGAGTAGGGATCAACTACGAATACAATCCGATTCGCGGAAAGATGGAACGCCAGTTCATGTTCTATCCGGCAGGTAAAATCGGTACCTTCCGGATCGGCAACTAAAAAGAGGCATAATTAAACAAATAAACACACAATCAACATGAGAAAAGACAATCTCAGAGCAACATTCCTGTTGCTCCTGATGCTGGTTTTCGGGCTGTCATCCTGCCAGAAAACAGAAACATTCAAAGTATTACAGTTTAACATCTGGCAAGAGGGCACCGTCGTAAAAGGCGGTTTCGCCGCACTGGCGGACGAGATTGTCCGCAGCGATGCCGATTTCGTGACCCTGAGTGAGGTACGCAATTACCACAACACCCGCTTTTGCGACCGGATCGTGGAAGCTTTAAAGGAGAGAGGACAGACGTATTATTCTTTCTACACGGAAGATTCGGGACTGCTCAGCCGTTACCCGATTTCGGACAGCACGACCATTTATCCTTTAAACGATGACCGGGGAAGCATGTACCGCCTGGTCACGAAAAAAGGGGAGCAGGAGTTCGCCGTCTAT
Organism: Parabacteroides sp. AF17-28; assembly: GCF_003479205.1. Classification (NCBI taxonomy): domain Bacteria; kingdom Pseudomonadati; phylum Bacteroidota; class Bacteroidia; order Bacteroidales; family Tannerellaceae; genus Parabacteroides; species Parabacteroides sp. AF17-28. The sequence goes on from NZ_QUGV01000039.1 coordinate 5,957, forward strand.
ACCACCCACCTGGATTACCGCAACTGCGCTTACTATGACGTTCGCGGCTACAACGGGAATACTTGGGAGAAAGAGGAAGCGGTGACAGACATAGACTCCATCCTGTTCTTGAACCGGGCTTCCGTACGCGATGACGCCATTGCCAAATTCCTGGTCGAAGCAAAAAAAGACCGCGAAGCAGGCCGTATCGTTATCTTGGGCGGCGACTTCAACGAACCTTCGCACCTCGACTGGACGGAAGCGACAAAAGATATGTTCGACCATCACGGCGTTGTCGTTCCCTGGGACTGTTCCATGATGCTGGCAAAAGCAGGTTTCAAGGATTCATATCGCGAAATGTACCCGGACCCGGTCCGCTATCCGGGATTCACCTGCCCGGCAGCCTGCCCGGATGTCGACCTCAAGCGCCTGGTCTGGTCGCCGGAAGCAGACGACCGCGACCGCATAGACTTCATCATGTATGCGCCGTTCGAAGGCCTGTCGCTCACAAACGTCAGCATCATCGGCCCGAAAGGCGATATCCTTCGGGGCGAACGGGTAACGGAAGAAACTTCCGATCCGATCATCGAGCCCCTTGCCATCTGGCCGACCGACCATAAAGCTGTATTGGCGACTTTCACCCTGACCAAATAACACATATTAAGCCACGAACAAAATGGACAGACTTAGAAACATCCTCCTTTTCTGCTTTATCTCGGTAGCAGGATTTTCTTGTAAAGAGGTACAGCAACCCGACTGCAAGATCGACATCCGCTGGAATGACGAGAAACAGGTGATAGACGGTTTCGGCATTGCACAGGCCGGCTGGTCGGACAAGCTCTACGCCCACTTCAAGCGGGAAGAAGTGTTGCAAAAAATGTTTGGGAACGACGGCCTTCGCCTAAGTATCCTACGGGGAGAAATCTTCCCCCATTACTGGGAAAACCGACAGGATAAAGATTTCAACCTCGATGACAACATCGACCTTCCCTTGACGGACGACTTCTTCACGGAAGAATCGGACGATATAAAGCGACGCGGACAATTATGGATCAGCCGTTATGTCAAAGAAAAATGTAAAACAGATAAGCTGTTCTTTTCCGTCTGGAGCGCTCCGGCTTATATGAAAAGTAACGGAGAGGTTTCACAAGGCGAACTGAATCCGGCCTATAACCAGGTATTTGCCGATTACCTGGCGGCTTTCTATGAAGCCTACAAATCGGCCGGACTGGAACCGTATGCGATCTCGCCCGCCAATGAACCGGGCTATGCCGCCCCCTGGAACTCTTCTTTGTGGACATCCGGCAAGATGGGGGAGTTCATTATGGACTATCTGGGGCCGACTTTCCAAAAGAAAGGCATAGCGGCACATATCGTATTTGGCGAGAATCCTTTCTGGTCAGCCGTCAGCTCGCAAGCCGCTTTTATTTCTTCCCGGCATTTCACCGATGCGATCATCAACCGGTATCCTGACATCACCCGCTTCCCGGTTATTGCCGCCGGACACGGATACACGCTTCCGGATTCCTATCCGGCGCCGAAAGACAGTCTGAAAACGCCTATCGAGCCGCTCGCAGAAGCCTCAAAAGCAGGCATTCCAGTCTGGCTGACGGAAATCAGTGACACGGAAGCGCTGGACACCACTATCCAAGACGGCATTAAGTGGGCCATCACGTTCCATAAATATCTGACAACCGCAGGTGCAAGCGCCTGTATCTGGTGGGCGGGCGCACTTCCGGCCGATAATAACGAAGGACTGATCGTACTGAACCCCGACCGGCAGAATTACCGGATGACCAAGCGCTTCTATACGTTCGGCAACTTCTCCCGTTACATTCCGGTCGGCAGCAAGCGTATCGGCGTAGAAACGGACCATGCGGCGGACAGCCTGTTCGTCTCCGCCTATAAAAACGGAAACGACTTCACTGTTGTAGCCATCAACCCGACAGCGAGCGACAGACAAACCTGCCTGCAAATGGATAACCAAGCATGGAACGGCCAAGTATCCTGCGCCCTCACGGATGAAAAGAACAACTGGAGCAGTTACGAAGCAACAGGAAACCGGATAAAGATACCGGCAAACAGCATATTAACAATCACAGGTTCAATCAAACAATAAATGACAATACGTAGGGCGGGCAAATCCCGCCCCTACTATTCCCCTTCGAACTCTTGGGAATACAGGTAGCCGCCACCCAGGATGCCGGTACCGCCTTCCACATTCGAATAGATACGGATCGGTTCGGCAAAGCCAATTTCCGCCAGGTCACCGGTGAAGCCGCTTTCGTAGAGGTCGTTCAAGCTCTTCATATAGTTATAGTAGGATCGGGAAATGGAGTAGACGTAACAACGATAGCGGTAGGGATGGTTGACTACGTTTTCAGTATAGCTGTAACTCATGTTCCAGGGGATGTTGAACTGATAGCTCTTCCCCGCGAACAGTTCGTCCGAAAAGGCAAGCCCGTTATAGCCTCCAACACCGTCGTAACCGAGTATCTGGTCGAAAGCGGAGCTTTGAACAGCAAACAAAGGTTCGCTTCCGTAGTCCGGAAAGAAAGAAGACCAACGGTAAGTCGTATCTTCATCCCCTCCATAGACATTCCCCTGGCGGAGATAGAGCAGGTAATAGTTCTCCTCGCCCGGCTCATCCCGAAGGGTGAACTGAATCTTGTTCGTCTGAGAAACATAAATATAGGTGTAGTCGTCCCCCCAAGAAGAAGTATCCCTCACCGTTTCCTGGATCAGGCGACAGTCCGAGACGGCACAGGGCCGGGGAATCTCCGTAACAGCCTCGGCAGTCTTAAAACCTTCCTTCGAGGCAACAATACGAATCCGGTCGCCGGTGGCCGGGAGATAAAAAAGCGATTTATACCGGATGGTCTCATCCACCGGGTAGCCCCCTTCATTCTTCGTCTCGGTCAGCCGTTCGCGGAACACATCGTTCACATACAGTTCCACATCGGCACCGGAGACATAAACATCCGGAATATCCTCGGTATAAAACCAGGTGCGCGAAAGCTCCACAGCCAACGTATCGCCTTGCAACGCCAGACAATTCAACACCAGTTTCGGGTCCGGCCGCAGGTGTTCCAGGTTGATCTCCCGCTCGCAACCGTAAAAGACGAACGACATTAAAGCCAACAGGCTGATACTATATCTCAGATTCATATTCATCATCATTTAAAACTTATAGGTGTATGAAACCGACGGGATAATCGGGAAGATACCGACCGACTTGAATGCATTCCGATAGGTCGTCCCATTCTCTGACGTCTTATCTTTCACATCACCCTTGTAAACCATAATCGGATTCATCCGGCAATAGACATTATAAATGCTGACATTCCAGATCCCCATCCGTCCCTTTTTCTTAGGCCGGTAGATATTGATTCCCAGATCCAGGCGGTGATAAGCAGGAAGTTGATAATTATTGCGCTTGTCGTAATAATCCTCGCTGCCCGTCCCCCAGGAAGACGTTTCACCCGGCAGGTGCAGGTGGTCGTTGGGCCGGAAGTTCTCGAGCGACAACGTCGTATAGTTGCCGGACGAATAAGTCCAGGCGGCCGACAGCTCCACCTTGTCCGACAGCTTGTGCATCGCCACGATGTTCAGCTTATGCCGGTTGTCGTAGCGGGAAGGATAGCGCATACCTTTGTTTATATCGTCGAACTGACGGTCTGCCCAGGCCAGCGAATAGCCCACCCAGCCGGTCGTCCGGCCTGTCTGCTTGCGGACCATGAATTCGAGTCCATAGGCACGTCCTTCACCGACAGCCATCTTATCCTCCCACGAGACGGACGAGGGGATCAGGCTATAGCCATCCTTATATTCCAGCAGGTTGTTCATCTTCTTATAATAGCCTTCGACGGAGAAGTCCAACAATCGGTTCCAGTTATAGTAGGCGCCCAGCGAAACCTGGTCGCTGATAAGCGGCTTCAGGCGACTGGTCACCGGCATCCAGGAGTCGGTCGGGAGATCCATAAAGCTATTACTGATCAGGTGTACATACTGGTTCATCCGGGAATAGGAAGCCTTCAGGCTGAGATCCCGTGAAAGCAACCAGCGCAGGGAGACACGCGGTTCGAGTCCCTTATAAGTCTTGCCCTCCACATTGAACAGGCTGAAGCGCAGACCGGCATTCAGGCGGAAGGCATCGGATATCTCCCAATCGTCCTCGGCATAGGCAGCTGCTTCATGCGCCCACAGATGCTCGTCGGTGAAGGTCTGGCCGATCTGCATGGAGTCGGGCTTGTCGCTGTCCAACGCCTTCAACCGGTTATATTCCGGCTCGAAATAGTGTGCCAAATAGTCCGCTCCGAAGCGGATATGATGCGCCGCCACCGGCTGATAGTCGAAAGCGGTCCGGACACCGAAATCGGTGATGCCGGTCCGGTTCATCGTCTGGTCCAACGCATGCCGATAGTACTCATAACCCTCATAGCCGGAAATTTTCTCCTCGCTATAGCTGATCTTGGAACGGTAACGAGTGTAGAAACCGGAAAGTTTTCCGAACAGCTTGTTACTGAACGCATAGGTCCATCCGGCGGACGCGACCAGGTTTCCCCAGCGCATATAGGAGTCCTGTGTATTCAGATAGCCCTCCCAGTCGTCCTTATTCTTCGCCTTCAGCGCATCATTCCCGTTGTAGAGGCTCAGATACATCCGGCTCTTCTCACTGAAACGGTGGTCGATGCGGGCGTTCAGGTCATGGAAAGCATACCGGACTTTCAAGGTGTTCCCGTCCTTCTTCTTGTGGTTGATAATCGCCATTGCCGGAGTCGTCAACACATCCAGCCAGGTACGGCGGAGGGCGATATTGAAAGAGGTATGATCTTTCCAGATCGGCCCCTCCAGGTTCAGGTTGCCGGAGATAAGCCCCAACGAGGCGCTACCGTGGAACTCTTTCATATTCCCCTCCTTCGTCTGTACATCGACGACGGAGGACAGGCGTCCGCCGTAGCGAGCCGGGAATCCCGCCTTAAAAAAGTTCATCCCCTTGATCGCTTCATTGTTGAAGGCGGAGAAAAAGCCGCCGATATGGTTCACCTGATAGACCGGGTTGCCGTCGATCAGGAACAGGTTCTCATCCGAATTACCGCCCCGGACATACAAGCCGGAGATACCTTCCGTCCCAACAGACACACCGGGTGTCAGTTGCAGGGTACGGATGATATCGGCCTCGCCCATTAAAGTCGGGGTTGCACGTATCGTGGCATGGCTGACTTCCATTGCCCCCATCTGCGTGTTGCGGACCGTCTGGCGATTCGTTTCCGAAGCGGTCACCAGTACTTCCTTAATCGCCGCATTGGGTTGGAGAACGATGGCCAGCACCGTATCTTGTATCAGGGAAGGAATTGTAAACGAACGGCTTTCGTAGCCGATATACGATGTTTGCAGACGAACGGGAATGCCGTTGCTACCCGGAGGAATCGTCAACGAGAGGCTGAAGAAGCCGTAGGCATTGGTCGCCACCCCGCTCAGGCTGTTCACATCATAGACAGAAGCCCCGACCAGGGATTCCGATGAGGTCTGATCCCTCACAAAACCGCTGATCGTGACTTGTCTGGGTTTCCGTTTCAGAACGACAATGTTTCCTGTCCTCTTGTACACGATCGGATAGGCCCGGAAAAGCTGCTCCAAGCAATCGTCAAGTGCTGCATCCTCTACTTTGAAACTTGTCTTCTGAAACTCCTTCAACAAAGATGATTCATACGAAAAAGTCACTCCGGCCTGCTTCCCGACCTCCGTCAGAATATCCTTCAGAGGCACTTTCCGCATATTCAATGTAACCGTTCGATCATCATCCCCACTGTTTGCCTGCGCCATCAACTTCCCCGACATGGATAAACAAATCAACCACACAAAGATGCAGGCAAACCATCCTCTCTTCATAAACTTCTTCATTCACTCTTTATTGACTATTCAACTATAAGACAAGAAACCGGGAAAAACCCCTATCCTGTCCGGGGAAAATGTCGCGTGTACTGTGACTATGGCCAAAAAGGATTGTCGAAGGGAGTCCAAGGTTCCGTATCTCCGAAGGGCATCGTGAAGCGGTGGTGGTAGAGCTGGCAACCGGCGACGATGCCGAAACCGTCCTTTACATTCGTATAGGTAGCAGTCGGTTCGACCAACCCGTCCAGATAGGCATCGCCCAGCGAGATGGATAAATTACGGACGACGGTCAAGTACTGATAATAATCGGACGAGACGGTCATCAGCCGGACATCGTAGTGCACAATAGTCGTGACCGAATCTCCTTTATATGAATCGTAGACGGGATAAAAGGACGACCGGACGGTGTATTCTTCGCCGTCGAACGTATCGTCGGGGAAAGTCCCCCGGCAGGTGTAACCGTCCAACTGCTCTATCGTCGGATTCGTGGTAGTCAAACGAAAGACGGGGTCTTCATATTTCAGGTTGAACTGCTCCACGATGTACATATCGGTCTGGTACATGGAGCTGCTGACGATGACGCTGTCCCCCTTGATATACTCGGTCTGCTTCTCGACAATCAGGCGATAATAATTCCGCTTACCCGCCTCATCCCGGAAACGGATGTAGAGGCGTAAATGGGGCATCATACCCCAATAGTGCTCGGGAGCAATATAGCGGACCGTATCGACCGACAATACCTCCGGCCGGCCGGGCATGACAGTTTCTCCTTCCACCGGATCGAAACCAGGCGCAGAAGCAACTAACCTCAAGCGGTCACCCACCCCCGCACGGCAACCGGGCAAGACATACTGTCCCGTAAATTTAGTGTCGGCGGCCGGCTGCATCGTTCCCTCCAAACGGTCGTTGATATAGACCTGGATATTCCCGCCGGTAACGCCGTCATTCGTAACCGTGTCGAGGATAAACCAGCTTTTAGACAGAAAGGCAGTCACATCCGCATCCGATGTAACAGAAGCGTTCAACACTAAACGTGGAGGTACGCGCGGCAAATCCAACGGCACATCCCGGGTACAGGAGGCCAGCAAAACCAGAAGGGGTATGAACAATATATTTCTCATCTTCATCAGAATTTATAGGTGTATGACAGGGAAGGAACGAAGAGGAACAGCAAGGTCTGCTCCAGGACTGCCTCCCGGCCATTCTCGGTAGTATAGAAGCGGGGACGGACAGAGAACGGATTCGGCTTGAAGTAAGCATTACAGAGGCTCAGGTTCCAGATTCCCATCCGCCCGTTTTTCTTGTAGCGATAGAAGTTCGCGCCCAGGTCCAGACGGTGGTAGGGTGAAAGCTGGTAATTGTTACGCGAACTGGCACTCGTGCCCTCGCCTGTGCCGCCATACCACCAGAATTCCTGCCGGTATCCGTTTTCGGTGTAATCCGGCGAAGAGCGGTAATACATGTCCTGGATCGTGACGTGATTGCCGGACTTGTACATCCAGGCAGCCGTCAGCTCCACCTTCCGGGAAAGTTTGTAGGACGCAACGATGTCGATCTTATGCCGGTTGTCATATTTGGAGGGGAAACGGACGCCTTTGTTCACCGATCCGTCCGGGAACCAGCGGTCGGACCAGGAAAGCGTATAACCGATCCAGCCGTTAAACCGCCCGGTCTTCTTCTGCGCCATCAGCTCCAGCCCGTAGGAACGGCCTTTACCCACTCCTACCCGGTCTTCCCAACCGGAAAAAGCCGGCACGACCAAGCTGTTGTCTTTATATTCCACCAGATTATTCATCCGCTTGTAATAACCCTCCGCCGAAAAGTCGAACCCTTTATAATGCCAGAACAGGCCGCCGGTCACCTGGTGCGCACTCATCGGACGGATCTGCCCCGTCACCGGAACCCAGATGTCCGTAGGCTGGCTGATATAGCTGTTGGACAGCAAATGGATATACTGGTTCATCTTCGTATAGGAGGCCTTGACCGACACCCGCCGTCCTAACAGGTAACGGGCGGAGAAACGGGGTTGTAAGGACTGATAGGTTTCGCCCTGCACATGGAAGAGCGTGAGGCGCAGGCCGGCATTCACCCGGAGGCGGTCGGTCAGCGTCATCTCGTCTTCAGCGTACGCCGAGACTTCATGCCCGTGAATCAGGGAGTGGGAAAAGACGGTGTTGTTCTTTTGCGTGATGACCGAATCTTTGTACCACGAGCTCATGTTGCTTTGTTCCGGGCGGAAGATATGGAAAAGGTAGTCACCTCCCATCCGGATCCGGTGGTCGGCATTGGGGCGATAGTCGAAAGAAGCGCGGAGGCTGACGTCTTCCATAGCCGAACGGTAATGCCCTTCCTGGAAATACACCTGGTCACCCCTGTCGTGGAAGGCCATAAACGTATTTTGTTTCTGGATGATATGGGAGCGATAGCGGGTGTAGCCTCCCGTGAATGTGGCAAACAGCTTCTTATTGATCACGTAGTTCCATCCGGCAGACCCGATCAGGTTTCCCCAGCGCCAGCGGAAATCGCGGTCTTCCCCATGTATGTCTTTCGAATCCTCCCCGTTCCGGTAGCTGTCGCTGCCCATATAGAAACTGAGGTAGGCACGGCTCTTGTCCGAGAAAGAATAGTCCACTTTGGCATTCATATCATAGAAATGGTAGCCGCCTTTCAGGTCGGTATCCGAACTACTGGGCACCGCCTTCATGAGAGGCCAGGTGATCAGCTCCATCCAGGTACGGCGCACGGAGACGTTGAAGGAGGAGCGGTCTTTAATGATCGGCCCTTCCAGATTGGCACGCGCGGCCAGCAGCCCGATCGAGACATTCCCGTGATACTCCTTCCGGTTTCCCTCGTTTGTACGGACGTCTATAACGGAAGAAAGTCTCCCGCCGTATTCCGCCGGAAAACTTCCCTTGTAAAAAGTCGTATTCTTCACCGCATCCGGATTGAAAGCCGAGAAGAATCCGAGTACATGATTCGTATGGTAAATCGGGTTCCCGTCCAGCAGGTAGAGGTTATCATCCCCATCGCCTCCCCGCACAAACAGCCCGCTCATTCCTTCTGTCCCGACTGTCGTCCCCGGCAGTCGCTGCAAGGTTTTGACAACATCCGCCTCACCTAAAAGCGCCGGCAGCGACTTCACCCGGCTGACCGGAATATCGACCACCCCTACCCGGCTGTTCAGTACGTCAGACCTCGGCAGGATTCCTTGTACGACTACTTCTCCCAAGGTCCCCGCCGCTTTCAAAGGCAGGTCGACCAGCGTATCTTTAGTCAGTTCAAAAGTGACGGTATAACGCTCATACCCGACATAGGAAGAGGACAACTCCACCTTTCCGGGTGGCAGCGTGATACTATAGAAACCGTAGTTATTGGAGACAGAACCTTTCCCGGAAACCCGCTCGATCACGGTTGCAGAGATCAAGCTCTCGTAGGAAGCGGAATCACGGATAAAACCGCTGATCGTGTACAGGCGGGGTTTCTGCTTCAGGATCACATATTGCCCTGTCACCCGGTAGACAAGCGGCAGCGGGTCAAACAGCCGTTTCAGGCAATAGGACAGAGATTCTTCGTGCACCGTCAGCGAAACCTTCTGATATTCTTTCAGCATGGACGATTCATATGAAAAGAAGATCCCGGTCTGCTTCTCTATCTCCAGCAGGATGTCCTGGAGCGGTACATTCCGCATATCCAGTGTCACAGCGGGAGTCGGATCGACAGACAGAGCCGGAAAACCTGTTGCCCGAAGCAACGGACAGCAGATACAAAGCCCTATAACAAATAGGTAAACACGATGCATACTTATTTTCTTTTATCTGCCCGGGAGACAAGACGGATATCCAATGTCTGATTAATTACCATCAGAACTTCGTCGAGGGGCAGGTCATTGAATGTAGCAGTCAATCTGGAATCCGGAGAATCCACCTTATTCGTAATCTCCACATGGTAATAATCATTCAGGTCCTCGATCACCTTATCCAAAGGGGTATCGTTGAAGCGCAACTGCTTCGTCTTCCAGGAAAGATTATTAGGGTTTTCCTCCGTCAGTATCTCGATCTCCTTCTTTTCGTTGGAATAAGAGGCCGACATTCCGGCGGTCAGGACGACCGGAGCGGGCTCTTTTCCAGCGGTAAAACGGACTTTACCGGTAACAACATTCACTTCCATGCTGCCCGGCTGTTCGTTCACCTGGAAACTGGTTCCCAACACCGTTACCTCCGTCAGAGCCGTATGGACAGAAAAGGGGCGTGCCTCATTCCGCATCACCTGGAAAAAAGCTTTTCCAGTCATCTCCACCACACGCCGTTCCTTTCCATATATCTTTGCATCATACCGGAGCGTCGAGCCTCCCGCCATCGCCACCAACGTGCTGTCCGGCAGGTAGACATCCTTCAGCTGTCCCGGTGCAGTAACGACAGACACCCATTCGGGTTTGTTCCGTTCCGTCATATAGAGCGTACCGAATCCAACCAGCAAGAGCATGACAGAGGCTGCCGCCATCCAGTAACGGCGGAAAGACACCTTGCGGCGAATACCTTGCCGGGCAGCGAACCGCTCCCAGGCTTTATCCGTATCCAGGCTTCCCTCTTTGTAGCGCCGGGCTACAAAACGGAGGCGTTTTTCAAATCTGTCATCTTGCTCGTTATTCATCTTCCTACTGTTATTTGCCTAACTTAAACTTATACCCGACAGACAGGCTGAGGGTGTGATATTTAAGATCGCACTTATCACCTTTATATTCTTTTCCCAGAGAGGCGTCATAACCGACGTTCATCACCCACTGTTTCACCTCTACTCCGACCTGTAGCGAAACGCCCCAGTCGAAAGGATTGTCGTGCGTCCATCCTTCATGTCCAAAACCCGTTCCGGTCCATCCGCCACCATAGCTGTTGCCACCGTAATATCCGTTACTGCTATAACCACCATAACCATAGCCTGTACCCGGTGTATATTCCATATAACTATACTGGTCTTTATCGCCCAGCGAATAACCCACATACGGACCGGCAGCCAGATTCAACCTTACATCATCCGCCAGCCTGAATGAAAAATTCGCCATCAAAGGCACTTGCAGGATATGGCTGTTCCGCTTAGAACGGATTTCTCCGAACATCACATCCGATTGCTCAGCACCGGTCGGATAAATACTTCCATACGTAATCGTATTGTAAGAATATCCGCGCTGTGTATAATACAATCCCGATTTCAAAGAAAAGAAATCCGGCTTAACAGCATATTCAACCCCAACGCCCATTTTCCAGCGTGAATTCCATTTTTGCTCATCCGAATAGAAACCTCCGCCTCTACTGATAGCCGTCATTCCCACTTCCGGCGTCAACGACCAACGTTGTGCATTCACAGATACTACACACATCATCAACATCACAAATAATACGAATTTCTTCATCTCTCTTTTTCAGTTTTAGTGATACAAACATTTTAAACTTTCTAACACTAAGACTAAGAAATCTGAAAAAACCCCTATCTGCTCAGGAAAAAAAGAAACAATAAATCCGTACGGCAGTCTCCCGCAACGTCTTCAACGCTTTGCCTATCTGGTTCTCGACTGTTTTAATCGATATATTCAGTTCCTCCGCAATCTCCTGGTATTTCAATCCGTCCCGTTTGGAAAGCAGAAATATTTTTTTCCGCTCGGGAGGCAATTCGTCGATAGCCGCCCAGAGACGGGCGTCGCGCTCGGACTGGTACATCTGTTCCTCCTCCGACGTATCTTCCATATCGGCAAGGAACTCTGTTGTCTGTCCGGTATCGGCGGACTGGGCGATAAGTGTGAGGGAACGGTTTCGTACAGCCTGGTACAGATAAGATTTAAAGTTGGCAATCGCCACGTTATGGCTGCATTTATCCCAGACATCGGCAAATGCTTGCTGCACGACATCTTCGGCATCTTCCGTCTTTTCGGTAAAACGAAGTGCAAACATGCATAAGGGCCTGTAAAGGTCCTTGAAAATACGTTCAAATTCTCCCGCAGATATTGCCGCCATACGTTTGTTACTTGTCTCTATTCACTGCAAAGTAAAGCAGTTTTCCATTTAACAATCCGATTTTCAGGTTATTTATTATGATTTTAATAAAATATATCGTATTCCGGAGAGGTATAGGTATTTTATACAAAAAGAGATGAAAAAGGGCAGGTTAAACACCTACCCTTCCAATTATCTTCTTATTAAGAATGGGCTTATCCTCTGAAGCCGATAATCTCGCGAACCTCACGCAAGGTCTTCGCTGCGCTTTCGCTGGCTCTTTCAGCACCCATGCGGGCTACCTTTTCCATATATTCCTCATTGGAACGGATGTCCAGGATACGTTCGCGTATCGGAGCGCAGAAATTGGCGATGTCTTCAGCCAACTGCTTCTTCAGGTCTCCATAGCGGATCTCGCAGTTGTTATATTTCTCGTTGAAGAAATCGTAAGTATCCTTTGTCGACACGATTTCCATCATCGTGAACAGATTGGCGATCGGTTCGGGCTTCACGCTGTTCGGCTCCGTTGGGCCGGCATCGGTCACTGCCTTCATCACCTTCTTTTTGATCGTCTTCTCGTCGTCGATCAGATAGATTGCATTCCCCTCGCTCTTTCCCATCTTGCCGGAACCGTCCAAGCCGGGCACTTTGATCGCCTTATGCGAATAGTAGAAAGAGGCGGGTTCCGGGAAAAACTCGACTCCGAACGTAGAATTGAAACGGCGGGCAAAACGGCGGGCCATCTCCATATTCTGTTCCTGGTCTTTTCCGACCGGCACTTTTACTGCCTTATGAATAATAATGTCGGCAGCCATCAAAGTCGGATAGGTCAGCAAGCCGGCGCTTACGCTATGTTTGTTGCTTTCGTTGAAGATTTCCTTTTCCACATCGCCTTCCGTTGTTTCCACCCGGTCGATATGCAGCTGTTGGCGTGCCTTGTCTTTAAACGAAGTCGTACGCATCAGTTCACCGATCCCGGCATTCATATTCAGGTACAGATACAACTCGGCCACCTCACGCACATCGCTCTGGATATAAATTGTCGCTTTTTCCGGATCGATGCCGCAGGCCAGATATTCGGCCAGGATCGTTTTCACGCTGTTACGGATATTATCGGGATGCGGATGTGTAGTCAACGAGTGCCAATCTGCAATGAAGAAAAAGCAATTATACTCATTTTGCATTTGCAAAAATCCTTTTACTGCTCCGAAGTAATTCCCCAGATGCAAATTACCGGTTGGGCGGATGCCACTTACTACTGTTTCCATTTTCTTTCTAAATCAATTTGTTTATTCAAGTGGGGCAAAGATAGTAATTATTTTCCAGAGTTATAATTCTCTAACTTCGATCCGCAGTACTTGCAATACTCCGCCAGCTCTTCGTGCCCGTCCTGATGGCAATTCGGACATTTATAACGGCTTCTTTTCCGCTGTTCCCCGACCATCGTCGCCGACACGATCCCTGTCGGGACCGCAATAATCGTGTAGCCGATCAACATCACGATAGCCGAAAGAAAACGTCCGGCAGGCGTAACGGGTGTTATATCGCCATACCCGACAGTCGTCATCGTCACAATCGCCCAATAGATACTGTTCGGTATGTTATTAAACTGCGTTCCGGGTTGGTTCCCTTCTATCATATACATGATCGTCCCGATCGAAGTGACCAGGATCAGCACGAAAAAGAAAAAGACGAAAATCTTGGGTGCACTGATCCGGAGCGATTTCAACAACAGGTTCCCTTCCTTCAGGAAATTAAACAGCTTGAACACACGGAAGACCCGAATCAACCGGAATGCCCGGATCACAATCAGATAGCGCGTACCGGCAAAGAAAAAACTAAGGTAGACCGGTAGTGTCGCCAGTAAATCGACAATCCCGAAGAAGCTGAAAATATACTTCTTAGGCCGTGGCGAACAATAGATCCGGACCAAGTATTCAAAGGTAAAGAAAGCGGTAAACACATATTCCAAAATACGCAATGCAAACGTGTAGTGATAAGAAAACGACTGTATGCTCTCCAGTATCACCACCACCACACTTGCAATAATAAACCCGATCAAACAAGTATCAAACAGTTTTCCCTTCGGTGTATCCGACTCGAATATAATCACATACAACTTCCTCTTCAAGTCCTCATCATGAAGAAAAGCATCCACACGCTCCCGCAGTTTCGTAAAAAGTCCCATAATCAGAATCTTTATCTTATAGTTGGTTCCACTAAGTTCCTTACCATCTCTTACCTTACTTCTATTTCTGGCATTTGCCTTTTCAAAAATTCAATTATTTTATCAATCACTTCCGGATTTTGCTTTATCAGCTCACTACTATGCCCATTTTCCACAAGATATAATTCCGCTTTGATTTGCTTCTCGGTCAAGAGTGTGTAAAAGTCATTTACCTGTTGCAAATCGACCAAACGGTCATTTTTAGCATGAATAATCAAAGTCGGCGGAAAATTAGGTTTTACATTGCTGGCCAATGTATATCTTTCTAACTTTTCTGGTTCCTTTGCAGGATCAAAACCAAAAATCTCATACAATGCTAACCGGTTTTTCCCAAGAAATCTCCATAACTCCATCCTACTATCATAATTTCCGTACGAAACCACAGAATCCTTGACAATGTCATACGGTCCGGGGCGGTTTAACACATCTAAATCCCCCATCTGAATATTTGCCGTGGAAAATCCGGTCGGCGTTGAAATAGCGACAATAGCATCCGGCATCAGATCTCCGCCAAAACCGGAAGAGAGAGCCAGATATCCCCCCGAAGATCCTCCTGCAACTGCAACCTTACCGGTATCAATATTATATTTTTGTTGCCCGTTTAGCTTAATCCACTTAATAACATCACTCACATCCTTAAGCATTTCATCAAGTTTTGTTTCCGGAGCTAATCTATAATCAGCCGCCACAACTGCATAACCATTGGCAAGAAGCTTTTCCTTAAGAGGAATATCCAATCCCTGGTCTCTGTTTCCAAACATAAACCCGCCACCGTGAAAATACACCAAAACAGGATGTTTTTCCTGCGAAACAGGCAAGAATATATTTGCCTTTATAGCATGTCCTTTAACCGTTTTATATACAAACTCCTGTTTTTCATATTGAACATTCCGGGAAAATGCATTTGTATAATAAATTAGTAATAATCCGGTTAGCAGAAATAAATGTCTTAATTTCATATCGTCAATAATTTAATTTGAAGTACGATCTTCTTTGCATACATTACAAATATAGCAAATATTTGAGAAACAGGCGTTACAAATCTTTAAGCTGCCCGGTGCAACAGACTTTATTTTTCCAAAAATCCATATTATCCAAAAAGCATTGTCATTTTTGTAGTAATTATGGCTGATTTTAAGCCTCTCGAAAATCGGGGAAATTGACAATAACCCCTTTTTGGGCCGTTTTTCTATTTCGTCCGAAAAGTTGATCGATTTTGGATTGACTCTTTTCACGGTTTTAGCCTTCCCGGCTGACAACAAACGGAATGAGGTGCCGAGACCATTCCGAAAAGCGTACAATTTGATTACCAAAAACCGGAAACACCGGCAAAGTGATAAACCTTAACTCCCGGAGAATCGAATATTTGAAAATAAAACGGACGGCGTTCCAAATATCCCAAGGAAATTCAGGGGCTTTTTTGCCATGAAAACGGTCCTCTTTTCAATTATGACCGTCCAAATCGCCATTACGACCGTCCCAATCTTCGCGAGGTGCCGAGTGCACTACACATTAGCACGGTCGTAATGGCAAAGAGGACGGTCATAATTGCTGGAAACGCTCAAAAAAGGCGAAAAAGTCCCTTTTTGAGGTCAAAAAAGCGGATTAACATTTGTTTGGTTTCGGATGTCTTTCGAGGCTATAAAACACGTTTTTTACAATAAGCCCCCCTGCCGCAGGCTCTCTTTTGCCATTGATTTCAATCAACGAGTTGATAAATTCCCGGCTTTGCCGGATTCCTCTATGGGTTTGAACCCCCTTTCAAAAATCTACAAGTAATCCTATTAAAGGACCTCAAGTCCACAGAGGAAGAGGCTTTGCCTCTAAGCTCTAAAACCGTTCGTTGAAACGAAACGGCAAAAGAGAGCCTGCGGCAGGGGGCTTATTGTATAAAACGTGTTTTTCAGGGTAAAAAGACATCCGAAACCGAACAATTGTGAATCCACTTTTCAGCTGTCAAAAAGGGGCTTTTTCCTATGATCCGGCACCTTATCGCCATAAAGAGGGACTTTATCGCTCTGACCCGGAACATTGTTGCTCTGAAGTCGGACTTCATATAGTACGAAGTCAACCCTCAGAGCGATGAAGCGTTACTTCACGGCAGTTTTCTGCGCACCTTACGGCAACAAGCCCCTAAAATTTTCTTGGGATATTTGGAACGCCGTCCGCCTTCGTCCGCAAATATTCGATTCTCCGGGAGTTAAGGTTTATCACTTTGTCGGCGTTTTCATCTTTCGATAATCAAATTGTACGCTTTTCGGAATGAGCTCGGCACCTCATTTTCTCTGTTGTCAGCCGAGCCGGTTAAAACCGCAAAAAGAGTCAATCCAAAATCGATCAAGATTTCGGACGAAATAGAAAAATGGCTGAAATAGGAGTTATTGTAATTTCTCAATTTACAGAAGGTCCAAAACTAAGAAAAACTGAACCTGTAAATGATGATTTGGCGTATTCTTGTGAATGGCCTGCTACCGGACTCTTCTCAAATACTTTCTTTCGGAATAGGTGGAATTAAGAAAAAAACTCTACATTTGTCACCGAATCGGTTTCGTTTTTCCCATTCGGGAAGACGGATTAAAAGGGAATCGGGTGTAAATCCCGAACAGTCCCGCTGCTGTGAAGCTCCGTTTCAACATCCTGAAACTACTATTGCCACTGGTTTGTTATAACAAGTCGGGAAGGCTTCGGGATGGGAGTCAGTCAGAAGACCTGCCATTCATTAAAGGTTCATATCCTCGTGGGTTAGGCTATGGATACGAAAAGATTATTGATTCTAAATGTTAGGAGATTATGGAGAAGATATGCCCCAGGTGCGGTGTCTCTTTTGAATGTCAGCCGGATAACATCACGGGTTGCCAGTGTGGAACCGTGAAACTCGACCGTTTCCAGCGTGACTATGTAAAGATGTACTACTATCCGGAATGTTTATGTAAATCTTGTTTGGAAGAGGTTAAACTTTACTTCTATGCTTCGGAAGTGAATCCCTGTTATAAACATATAAAACGATGATATGATAAAAAAAGTACTGATTGCAAACCGGGGCGAAATAGCTGTGAGAGTTATGCGCTCCTGTCGCGAAATGGGAATCCGGTCGGTGGCTGTTTTTTCGGAAGCAGACCGGACGGCTCGCCATGTCCTTTATGCCGACGAAGCCTGCCTGATCGGTCCGGCCGCTTCGAAAGACAGTTATCTGGATATCGGGAAAATCATCCGGGCTGCCCGGCAACACAACGTCGATGCAATACATCCCGGATACGGCTTTCTGTCTGAAAATGCAGAATTTGCCCGCCGGTGTAAAGAGGAAGGATTCATCTTTATCGGCCCGCTGGCCGAAACGATGGAAGCAATGGGCGATAAGATTGCCGCCCGCAAACGCATGATCGCCGCCGGTGTACCGGTTGTGCCCGGCACGCAGGAACCGCTGAAGGATGCAGCCGAAGCGCGCCGCCTCTGCAACGAGATCGGTTATCCGGTGATGCTGAAAGCCTCTATGGGAGGCGGCGGAAAGGGAATGCGCCTGATATATAAGGAGGAAGATGTGGAAGAGGCGTATAATGCCGCCCGCTCAGAGTCGCTCTCTTCTTTTGGCGACGATACGGTCTATCTGGAGAAGTTCGTGGAAGGGCCGCACCATATCGAATTTCAGATACTGGGCGATAATCATGGGAACGTGATTCATCTCTGCGAACGCGAATGCTCCGTGCAACGCCGTAACCAGAAGATCGTGGAGGAAAGCCCTTCGCCTTTTATCACGCCGGAACTGCGCCGCGAGATGGGCGAAAAGGCCGTAGCGGCCGCCAGGGCTGTCAACTACTCCAGTGCCGGGACAATCGAATTCCTGGTCGATAAACACCGTCATTTTTATTTTCTTGAAATGAATACCCGCCTGCAGGTGGGACATCCGATCACCGAAGAGGTGCTGGGACTCGACTTGGTGAAGGAGCAGATCCGTGTCGCCAACAACGAGCCTTTGCATATCCGGCAGGAAGATATCGTGCAGCGCGGCCACGCGATCGAATGCCGTATCTGTGCCGAAGATACGGCCAACAACTTCATGCCTTCGCCCGGCGTGATCCGCCAGCTGACCGAACCGAACGGGATCGGGGTGCGGATCGACAGTTATGTGTATGAAGGTTATGAAATTCCGGTCTATTATGATCCGATGATCGGAAAGCTGATTGTTTGGGCTACGACGCGGGAGTATGCGATCGAACGGATGCGTCGTGTGTTGCACGAATACAAGATTACCGGCCTGAAGACAAACATCAGTTATCTCCGCCGGATTATGGATGTTCCGGATTTTGTGCATGGCACATACGATACTTCTTTCATTGCGAAACATACCGACGAGTTACAACATGCGATTAATCCGGAAGACGAACACCGGTCGGAGAACATCGCCATGATTGCCGCTTATATGGATTACCTGATGAATCTGGAGGAAAACGCTTCGGCCACCTCGGCGGATAACCGACCGATCAGCCGTTGGCGCGAGTTCGGGTTGCAGAAAGGAGTGCTTAGGATTTAGTTGAAAGTTGAAAGTTGAAAATTGAAAGTTAGATGGAAATACATATAGGAAACTGGGTGGCGGATGTTTCGTTGCTTGGAAAAGAAGGAAATAAGGTGCGGCTCTGCATAGATGGTGAAGAACACGAAGTGGACATCGTGATGGCCGAGAATGGCGCTTGCTCGCTGTTGCACGACGGGCATTCCTATAACGCCGAACTGATCCGTTCGGAGGGCGGGAAGAACTACCAGGTGAACACGTTCTTTTCTTCTTACTCGGTCGATATCATCGATTCGCAGGCGAAGTATTTGCGTATGCGCAGGAACAGCGAGGAGAAACAGGGTGACAAGATCATTTCGCCTATGCCCGGGAAAGTCGTGAAAATACCGGTCGGCGAAGGTGACCGGCTGGTGGCCGGCGATATCGTGGCCGTGATCGAGGCGATGAAGATGCAGAGCAATTATAAAGTCAGCTCGGACTGCGTTGTCCGTGAAATCCTGGTGAAAGAGGGAGACACGGTGAACGGGAATCAGGTGTTGATGACATTGGACGTAATTAATCAGGAAGAAAATGCAGAAGGAACAAATATACAAGAAGTTTGAAGAACTGGACAAGGCTGCTGCCCTGGGTGGTGGTGAAGTTCGTATTGAAAAGCAACATGAAGCGGGGCACATGACGGCTCGCGAACGTATCGATATGCTACTGGATAAAGGCACATTCGTGGAGTTGGACAAGTTCGTGACGCATCGCTGTACGAACTTCGGTATGGAGAAAAACCGGATTCCGGGTGATGGCGTCGTGTCCGGATATGGGAAAATAGACGGCCGCCAGGTCTTTGTCTATGCGTATGATTTTACGGCTTATGGGGGAACGCTCAGTTCGACCAATGCGGCTAAGATCGTGAAGGTACAAAGCCTGGCTCTAAAAAGCGGGGCGCCGGTGATTGCGCTGAACGATTCGGGCGGAGCGCGCATCCAGGAAGGGGTCGGCAGCCTGGCGGGCTATGCTTCGATATTCTACCAGAATACGATGGCTTCAGGGGTGGTGCCGCAGCTGTCGGCGATTCTCGGTCCGTGTGCCGGTGGTGCTTGCTATTCGCCGGCGTTGACCGATTTCATCTTTATGGTGAAGGAGAAGAGCCATATGTTCATTACCGGTCCGGATGTCGTGAAAGCTGTTACTCACGAGACTGTCGGGAAGGAAGAACTGGGCGGCGCTTATGTACACAGCAGCAGGAGCGGCGTGACGCATTTCATGTGCGACACGGAAGAAGAAACCCTGATGAGCATCCGCGAGCTATTGAGCTTCCTGCCGTCGAACAATATGGAGGATGCGGCTGTCGTACCCTGTTCAGACGATGTACGCCGCGAGGAGGAAGCTCTGCAAGAGGTGATTCCGGATGATCCGAACGTGCCTTATGACATTAAAGATATTATCGAACCGGTGGTCGACAATCATTATTTCTTTGAAGTGATGCCCCACTTTGCCCGGAATGTGGTGGTCGGCTTTGCCCGTCTGGGAGGCCGTTCGGTCGGTATCGTGGCGAACCAGCCGGCTTTTCTGGCCGGTGTGCTGGATATCGACGCGTCGGACAAGGCGGCACGTTTTATCCGTTTCTGCGACTGTTTCAATATCCCGCTGGTGACGTTTGAGGATGTGCCCGGATTCCTGCCCGGCTGCCAGCAGGAGCACGACGGTATTATCCGCCACGGGGCGAAGATCGTCTATGCATATGCCGAGGCGACAGTTCCCAAAATTACGCTGATTACCCGGAAAGCCTATGGCGGCGCTTATATCGTGATGGCGAGCAAACCGACCGGAGCCGATATCAACCTGGCTTACCCGATGGCGGAAATTGCCGTAATGGGAGCGGAAGGCGCTGTCAATATCCTGTACCGCAAGGCGGACGGCGAAGAGAAGGCGCGTGCCATGGAGGCATACAACGAACAGTTCTCGAATCCTTACCGCGCGGCGGAACTGGGATTCATCGACGAGATCATCATGCCCCGGCAGACGCGCTACAAACTGATACAGGCGCTTGAAATGGCAAAAAACAAAAGCCAGAGCAATCCGCCTAAGAAACACGGCAATATGCCGTTGTAAATCAATGATATCGATTTAAACATTATAAATAACTAACACAGCGGGCTTGCTTGTGAAAGTTGGCCTGCTTACTTTTGTACCCGCATTTAAACTGAGAAAAGACAAAAAGAATGGAAAAAGAGACTATGACAGACAGGGAAGTGTTGTTGCTGCGCAGAAAACTGGATTTATTGCTTCGTACCGGGAAATTATTGATGGAGAGTGCTGCCGACACGAACCGTATCGAGCGAAACATGAAACGGGTGGCTGCTTTTATGGGGATTCCGGAAGAGAAACTTCATCTGGATATCCGGTGGACGATGATTATGGTGAATGTGAGTGATGAGAAACATTCGTTTTCCAAATTCCAGAAATGCGAGAAACATGGTATCAATATGACAACCATTACGGAGATCAGCCATTTGTCGTGGAATGCGATCGAGCAGGATTATTCGCTGGACAGATATGAAGAGGAACTGGAAAAGATTGCAGCCAAACCGCGTAATTATGTGCCTTACCTTATTGCCATAGGTGCCGGATTTGCTTGTGGCGGCTTCTGTAAGCTGTTCGGTTGCGACTGGATTGCGTTTTTGTTTGCTTCGATTTGTGCTTTCATCGGGTTCCGGGTCCGGGCGCGTTGCATCGAATTTGGAATTAATGTATATATGAGCATCGCACTTGCGGCGTTTGTTTCGACCTGCTTAGCCTACGCTTCTTCCTTTTCGGGTTTGTCGGCGACGCCTTACCATCCGCTGCTGGCCTGTGCCCTGTTTATCGTGCCGGGTGTGCCGTTGATTAATTTCGTGGATGATATGATCGACAATCATTTGCTTGTCGGCATCACGCGGGCGGCTAATACGATGATGATGGTCGGGGCGATGACTTTCGGTATTGCTTTCGCCATGCGGGTGTTGGTGATGAATGATGTGGCGATCGACCATAAGTTCAGTGAATTGAGCATGGTACCCCATGATCCGTATTATGTCTATGCCATTGCCGCCGCGATTGCAGCAATGGGATTCTCCATGATTTTCAATATCCAGCGTCGCCTGCTGTGGGTCGTAGCTTTAGGGGGTATTTTGGCAGTGTGTACCCGTAACTTTGTGAACTTCGAATTGGGTTACGGCCCGGTGATCGGTTCGTTTATGGGCAGTTTTGTCGTGAGTCTGATAGCGGTAAAAGCGGTTCATTGGTTTGATGTGCCCAACCACGTCCTGACGATTCCTTCTGTGATTCCGATGATTCCGGGAGTTCTGATGTATCGCTCGATGTTAGGATTTATCAATCTGCACGGAGTGATCGGCGAAGTGACGAATGCTTTTGCCAACGGTATGAATTCAGCCCTGATTATCCTTTGCATTTCATTGGGAGTTGCAGTTCCGAACATCTTTGCCCGCCGTTACATAGCCAAAGACCGCCAGCGTTACCTCGAGGAAGAACTGGAGAAACGCCGGCAGCGCGGGAAGTTTATTGAATGGTAAGAAATTTACAATCCATAATTCAATTCCACGCAGACAGCTTTCTTCGCTTTCAGGGAAGCTTTTACGTCGATCAGGCGCTGGTTGCTGCTGCCCCGGAAGAGGAGGCTTTCGTCGCGAAGGGTTTGTTTGAATTTGCCGTCTACCAATACGTCGATATAGTTGAGCAGTTCTGCTTGTTTCGGATTATTCAGAAGACGTTCGAACGTATAGCCGGTGTAACACCAGATGTTTTTCCGGCTTTTTTCTTTGATAGCCCGCGCCAGCTCGGTAAAACCTTCGGGCTGGAACATCGGATCGCCCCCGCTGAAGGTGACGTTGGCAAAGTCGTCGGCCAGGACCTTTTCCAGGATATGCTCCGTCGGAACTTGTTTTCCTTTCTTTATATCCCACGATTCGGGATTATGACAACCCGGGCAGGCGTTCGGGCAGCCTGCCGCATAGATCGCGGTCCGGAAACCCGGACCGTCGACAGTTGTATCTTCTATAATGTCGATAATGGAAAGCATCTTTATAATTGAAAATTGAGAATTGAAAATTAGTTTGTTGCATTTCAATTCTCAATGGCTTGTTATTAATTGGGTTTTCAACTATGAACGACGCGGTCGTTCAACTCCGCCAGTTTGGCATTGTTCCAGCGGTCTGTCGTGCCGACCAGGTAACCGGTGATGCGCTGTAGCTTGTCGAGATGGGTGCTGCCGCATTTCGGACAGGTTTCGAGGTTGGTTTCCGCATTCTCATAACCACAGTCCAGGCAACGGTTACGGTTATGGTTGACCGAGCCGTAACCGATGTTGTAGCGGTCCATCATGTCGACCACCTGCATGATCACTTCCGGGTTGTGGGTTGCGTCTCCGTCCATCTCTACGTAGAAGATGTGTCCGCCACGCGTCAGGTCGTGATATGGCGCCTCCACTTCCGCTTTATGGCGGGCGCTGCATTTGTAGTAGACCGGGACATGGTTGGAGTTCGTATAGTAGTCACGGTCTGTAATACCGGGCAACGAGCCGAACTTTTTGCGGTCTCGACCGGTGAACTTGCCTGACAGGCCTTCTGCCGGAGTCGCCAGTACGCTGTAGTTATGCTGGTATTCTTCGGAGAACTGGTTTACGCGGTCACGCATATAAGTGACGATTCTCAAACCTAACTCCTGCGATGCTGCATCCTCCCCATGATGTTTACCGGTGAGGGCGACGAGGCATTCCGCCAGGCCGATGAAGCCGATACCCAATGTGCCCTGGTTGATAACCGGTGCGATCGTATCGTTCGGTTTCAGCTTTTCGCTGCCGAGCCAAAGAGAAGACATCAGTAGCGGGAATTGCTTTGCGTAGGCTGTTTTCTGGAACTCCATCCGTTCGTGCAGCTGACGGGCTGTCACTTCCAACATATGGTCGAACTTGGCAAAGAACAGGGCAATCCGTTCTTCCTGATTCTCGACCTGCATACATTCGATAGCCAGACGCACGATGTTGATTGTCGAGAAAGATATATTTCCGCGGCCGATGGATGTCTTCGGCCCGAAGCGGTTTTCGAATACACGCGTACGGCATCCCATTGTAGCCACTTCGTGGATATAGCGTTGCGGATCGTCCGCCCGCCATTCTTCACTCCGGTTGAAAGTAGCATCCAGGTTTAGGAAGTTCGGGAAGAAACGGCGTGCCGTCACCTTGCAGGCAAGTTGGTAGAGGTCGTAGTTGCGGTCTTCCGGCAAGTAGCTCACGCCGCGTTTCTTTTTCCATATCTGGATCGGGAAGATAGCCGTTTCACCGTTACCGACACCGCGGTATGTGCTTTTCAGTATCTCGCGGATGATGCAGCGACCTTCGGCCGAAGTGTCCGTCCCGTAGTTGATGGAGCTGAAAACCACCTGGTTGCCACCCCGTGAATGGATCGTGTTCATGTTGTGGATAAACGCTTCCATCGACTGGTGCACGCGGCTGACAGTCTTGTTCATGGCGTGCTGTATGATGCGGTCGTCTTCGCTCAGTCCATCCAGCGGGCGGGTGATATAATCGTCCAGCTCTTTTTCATATAGATGGGAATAATCCTGTCCGTTGAGGTCTTCCAGATTCTTCATTTCCTCAATAAAACTGTTGCGCACGTATGGGGCGAGATAGAAGTCGAATGCCGGAATCGCCTGGCCGCCGTGCATTTCATTCTGGGCTGTTTCAAGCGAGATACAGCCTAAGATGCTGGCCGTTTCGATTCGTTTTGCCGGGCGCGATTCGCCGTGTCCGGCGGAAAAACCGTATTTCAGGATGCGGTCCAGCGGATGCTGTACGCACGTAAGGCTCTTGGTCGGATAATAGTCTTTATCATGGATATGCAAATAGTTATTTTCCACAGCTTCCTTGACCTCTTCACTTAGCAGGTAGTCGTCTACGAACGGTTTGGTCGTCTCGCTGGAAAACTTCATCATCATACCGGCAGGCGTGTCGGCATTCATGTTGGCATTCTCGCGGGTAATATCGTTAGACTTGATGTTGATGATTTCCAGGAACATATCGCGCGTTTTTGCTTTACGGGCGATGCTTCGCTGGTTACGGTAGGCGATGTATCTTTGTGCAACATCCTTGCGGCTACTGTTCATCAGTTCCAGTTCGACAGCATCCTGGATGGCTTCGACTGTCATTTGCGTGTTACCTTTGAAAGAAATGTGGTCGGTGATCTGGCGTACTAACTCCCGGTCTTCTCCGATTTCTGTGTGAAGCATGGCTTTACGGATGGCTGTCGCGATCTTTTCTTCGTTAAACCCGACGATGCGTCCGTCCCGTTTGATAACTGTTTGAATCATGATAATTGCTATTGAGGATTATATGTTTTATTTGCTGCAAAAGTATACAGTATAAGTATGCGGTGAACTTTTTGGAAAACTTTTGTGTGGTTAAATAATGTCAATCTACTGATATACAGTAATAGTAATTCTTAAAATGGAAAACTTTTATGTTTTGAAGATTTATTTATTTGTCAAAATGGTTTATTTATTGTAGACTACTGTTCCCACGCTTGACGCGGGATCGCATTAAAACCGACCGTATAAACAACTGATAGATAAGGCCTGTTCTTCTGCGGCCCCGCGTCAAGCGCCATAGCCGTCAAGCTAATGTCTCTAAATAGCAA